>JBMZCY010000020.1:0-17438 GCA_049613825.1 Planktomarina sp. | reverse complement strand
TTTTTGTGGATGGTCAGGATATCGCGACGATCACTCAGGACAGTTTGCGCAGTCAGATGGGGGTCGTTCAGCAGGATAGTGCGTTGCTGCACCGTTCGATCCGCGACAACATTCGGTACGGCCACCCCGATGCAACAGATGCGCAAGTGACTGAGGCTGCGGAGAAGGCGCAGGCCCATGAATTTATCGATGATTTGAACGATCAAACCGGCCGGTCCGGTTATGATGCCCAGGTCGGTGAACGGGGCGTGAAGCTGTCCGGCGGGCAACGTCAACGAATTAGCCTTGCGCGGGTCATTTTGAAAGACGCGCCGATCCTGATTTTGGATGAAGCTACGGCGGCACTGGACAGTGAGGTTGAGGCAGAGATTCAGAAGACTCTGTATCAGGTGATGTCTGGCAAGACCGTTATTGCGATTGCACATCGGCTGTCGACGATTGCTGAAATGGATCGCATTATTGTGCTGGATTCTGGACGCATTGTGGAAGATGGCACCCATGAAACACTGCTTGCACAGAACGGCCAATATGCCGGTTTCTGGGCGCGGCAGTCTGGCGGATTTTTGGATTTAGATGATGTATAAAATTGAACGCCTTGGTCATGGCGGTGACGGAATAGTCAGTGGTCCTATTTATGCGGCACGCACGTTGCCGGGTGAACATGTGGATGGAAACCTTGACGGGGATCGTCTGATCGCGCCGAAGATCATGACGCCCAGTGATGTGCGGGTGAAACCAAAGTGCCCTGCTTACAACCGCTGTGGTGGATGTAGTTTGCATCATGCGGATGATGTGTTCGTCGCGGATTGGAAGGCAGGGATTGTTTTATCTGCCTTGAAGGCGCGTGATGTTGATGCGGTGGTTCGCAATTCCCATACCTCGGCGCCGAATACACGACGAAGGGCTAAGATGGAAGGGCGACGGACAAAGAAGGGCGCATTGGTTGGCTTTCATGGGCCACGGTCGAATGTGCTGCAAAATATCGACGGGTGTCTGACGCTTGATCCTGCAATTATCGCGCTGATCCCCGCGTTAGAGGCGTTCACTGTTCAATTTGGATCGCGCAAAGGCAGTTTGGATTACTGGATTTTAGCGACCGAAACAGGAATTGATCTGACCATTGAAGGTATGCCGGATCGCAAGGATGATCTGTTTGTGCAGCTGGCCGAATGGGCGCAACTGTCAAGTGTTGCGCGTTTGACCGTCGGTGATGAGGTCGTTGTTACGCACACCACACCACGTCTGACATTCGGATCGGTTGGCGTGACGCCGCCACCGAAGGGGTTCACTCAGGCGACAGTTTCGGCTGAACGGTTTTTGCAGAATGCGGTGTCCGAGGCGCTGACTGGATCAAAGAACATTGCTGATTTGTTTTCGGGCTGTGGGACATTCGGTCTGGCACTTGCGCATGATGCGGCTGTGACATGCTTTGAGGGTGACAAGGGCCTGATCGAAGCGTTGAAGTTCGGCGTGCGTCATGCGTCCAATATCAAGGTGGTCGAGGCTTATGTCCGTGATCTGTTCCGCAACCCGATCCTGCCAATGGATTTGAAGTACGATGGTATTGTCATTGACCCGCCGCGTGCAGGTGCCGATGCGCAAGTGCAGGAAATTGCGCAAAGTGATGTGCGGGCGGTAGCAATGGTATCTTGCAACCCGATTACCTTTGCCCGTGATGTGCGGGCGTTGATCGATGGGGGATTTACGCTGAATTGGTTGGATGTGGTTGACCAGTTCCGATGGTCCACGCATATCGAAGTAATCGCAAAGCTAAGCCGGTGATCTTTATGGACCGTTTGAAACAAACCCTTGAATCAAATCTATTTCGGAATGGGATAATTGTCGTCATTTTGGTGAATGCGGTTCTGTTGGGATTGGAAACATCTAAAGGGACAATGGCGGTCGTTGGCCCCCTAATCCATACCTTGGACAAGTTGTGCCTGATTATTTTTGTGATTGAGTTGATTGCAAAGCTGATCGTGTATCGCGGCAGTTTTTTCCGCAGCGGCTGGAATATCTTTGATTTCATCATCGTAGGTGTATCGATTTTCCCTGCCGCCCAAGGGTTCTCGGTTCTGCGTGCGTTGCGTATTTTGCGTGTGTTGCGGGTTCTGTCCGTTGCGCCAAGCTTGCGACGCGTGGTTGAAGGCTTTGTTACCGCGTTGCCTGGAATGGGGTCAGTGTTTCTGCTGATGGGGATCATCTTTTATATCGGTGCGGTGATCGCGACGAAACTGTTCGGCACGGCGTTTCCTGAATGGTTCGGCACGCTGGGCGGTTCGGCTTACACACTATTCCAAGTCATGACTTTGGAAAGCTGGTCCATGGGGATCGTGCGGCCCGTGATGGAAGTGTATCCGCAAGCATGGATGTTCTTCCTGCCGTTCATCATGGTGACTACGTTTGCTGTGGTGAACTTGCTGGTCGGCCTGATTGTGAATTCGATGCAGGACGCCCATGCCGAGGAAAGCAATGCCGCGACCGATGCTTATCGGGACGAAGTTATGGACCGTCTAAAAGCAATCGAACGCCGAATGAACGAAAAGTGATGGTGATGATTCGTTGTTTTCTGCCATAAGGTAAAGAAAAAAGCAGGCAGTGACATCATGGTAAGCAGACGTTGGGTTGGATTAGGCCTTATCGCCCTTTGTGTAACGGCGTGTTCCAGCAAGTTTCGTAAATACAGTGGCCCGCCAGTGACAGGGATTTTGGTGTTCAAAGAGCGCCGTATTCTGCTGTTGATGAATGGGAAAGATATTCTGAAGCAGTATGATTTTGAACTTGGATTTACCCCTGCGGGCCACAAGTCAATCGAAGGGGATGGCCGAACGCCAGAAGGTCACTACCGGATTGATCGCAAAAACCCCAACAGCTCGTTCCATTTGTCTATCGGGATTTCCTATCCGAATGCGCGTGATGTTGCTGCTGCGCGCGCTTTAGGAAAATCCCCGGGGGGCGATATCTTTATTCATGGCACGCCCAGCCGTTTCAAGCGCCAAGATGATTGGACTTGGGGCTGCATCGCAGTCACCAACCGTGAAATGGAAGATATTTATGCGATGGTCGAGGTCGGAACCCCGATTTCCATCTATCCTTAGTTTGCGGCAATTGGCATGGGCGTTGATGGCGCTTGACCGGTCACCAATGTCCACCAGATTTTACCATTTTGTTCTTGGAACCATGACAGGCCAATGTCTGTCGCATCCGCGTTCAAAATGACGCCACGTGTGTCAGATGCTTCGACCCAAGCGGCAAGGGTTTCTAGTTCGGACTCATAAGTCTCGGAAATTGCTTCGCCTTTTAGGGCACCTGTGTATCCAACGCGTTGAACGCGATCGATTGGGGATGATCCGTCTGACCCGAAATGCCATGCGCGGTTTTGGTTAGACATGTCGCGTGAATGGGTTGCGGCAGCCGCATTTAATTGTGGGTTCAAGGTCACTGGCGCCAGACCTGATACGCGACGCAGACTGTTCATACCGTCAAGAAAGCTGAACTGAATACGCGCCGTATCACTTGCTTTGATCCGGTACAGCCGTGCCAAAGGTTCCCCGTTTGGGCCAACTGCCACGCCGCTATTAGGGCCGACACCAGCACATGCCGACAGGAAGCCAACCACAAGAAGGGATAAAACGATACGCATCATACTGAACCTCAATTCGTTAAAGCCTTCCTAAAGGCAATCCGTGTTGTTTCAAACCCACTTTGTTGCCAATCCCGTTAGATGACGGCAGTTTGAATTGAACTGGAAACAATTTCAGCGCTAGTCGTTGTTCAAATAGATAATCGAAGGTGGCCCTATGTTTAATAAGACCCAAATCGGACGACGTAGTTTTCTGGCAGGCACAGCAGCATTGGCGGGTTCAACAGCTGTTGGTCAGGCATTTGAGGAAGCGGTCGAAATCGAATCCGAAATCAGCCAAACCACAAAGCGGAATGCATCGGCGTTTCGGACGTTGGATTGGAAGCCGTATTTCACGAACTTGAAAAACGGTGCGATCCTGGTCGATCTGAATTCCCGTGCACTGCATTTCTGGAACGAAGATGAATCTTTGTACAAATTGTACCCGACATCCATCCCGTTGACCGAAGATTTGACAAAACGCGGCCGCACACGGATCACCCGTAAAGTTGAGGGGCCAAGCTGGCGTCCGACACCTTCCATGTTGAAGCGGAACCCTGAATGGCCTGCATTCGTAGGCCCCGGTCCAGACAATCCTTTGGGTAGCCACGCATTGTATCTATCGTGGACCTATTATCGGATTCACGGAACGCATGATACGCGCAAGATCGGGCGCCGCTCGTCCAATGGATGCATCGGTTTGTACAATGAACAGATCGCGGAACTTTATGAATTGTCCAAAGTTGGCACGCAGGTGTTGCTAATTTGACGCCATCGGTAAAACGCTGGGAAAGCTAATAATTTCTACTATTTGCTTTTTCAGCGGTTTATTGGTTAAACGAAGGCACGAGGTAAGTCTTGGGTGTTTGGTGCGTCCTCAACATATATGCACCACGCAAAAACTGGAGAAATAAAATGAAAAAACTAGCAATCGCTGCTGTATTCGCAACTGCCGCTTCCACAGCATTCGCAGGTAACATGACTGAGCCAATGATGGCACCAGAAGTAGTAGCAGAAGTTGTTGAAACAGCTGCTGCAGGTTCTTCGGGTGGCGGTCTGATCATCCCACTGATCTTGGTTGCATTGATTGCAGCTGCTGCTTCCTAAGCCGTAAGGTTTAGTTGGAATAGAAAAAGGGTGGCTGAAATTTCAGCCACCCTTTTTTCATGCCCGGATGTTGGTTGATCTTACAACCAGCCACCCAAGTTGCGTTTGATCACGCCGCACAGCGCATCAATGTGCGCATCATCGTCGTTCAGGCATGGGATGTAGGTAAAGTGTTCGCCGCCTGCTTCTTCAAAGCTTTCAAAAATCTCTTCGTTGATTTCTTCTAGTGTTTCGATGCAATCGGCTGAAAATGCCGGTGCACAGACAGCGATGTTCTTTTGCCCTGCTTCGGCCAGCCGCGCGACTTCTTCGACGGTGTAAGGTTTCAACCATTCCTCTGGCCCGAACTTGGACTGGAACGTGGTTTTGATTTGGGTGTCATCCCACCCCAACCGTTCTTTCAGCAGGCGCGTGGTTTTCTGACACTGGCAATGGTACGGATCGCCTTCCATCAAGTAACGCTTTGGCACGCCGTGATAGGAACACACCAAAATCTCGGGCCGCTTCTCTGCCGCATCATAGGCGCGTTCAATGGATTGGGCCAATGCCTCGATATATGCGGGGTCGTCGAAATATGGTTTTACGGTGCGAACAGTCGGCTGCCAT
Source organism: Planktomarina sp. (assembly GCA_049613825.1). Taxonomy (GTDB): domain Bacteria; phylum Pseudomonadota; class Alphaproteobacteria; order Rhodobacterales; family Rhodobacteraceae; genus Planktomarina. Next base: position 12,103 of record JBMZCY010000020.1, on the reverse strand, counting down.
TTTTCCTTCATCAACACACGAAAGAATTGATCGTTTGCCGTTGCTGACGTGGCGCCTGCATAATGTGGGTACAGCGGAAAGAACAAAATCTGCTGACAGCCTGCGGCGATCATTTCTTTGACTTTGGATTCCGTCGATGGATTGCCATAGCGCATGCAGAAATCGACCATGACATTACCGCCATATTCGCCTTCCATCTGCGCTTTGATCTTTGCGGTTTGCGCTTTGGTGATCGTCAGCAGGGGGCTTTCACCCTGTTCTTCGTTCCAGATCGACTTGTATGCTGCACCTGATGAAAACGGACGTTTGGACAGAATGACCAGCTGTAACAATGGCTGCCAAATCCAGGGGCTGTAATCGACGACACGCAAATCTGACAGAAATTCGCTAAGATACCGGCGCATGGACCAGTAGTCGTATCCGTCGGGGGTGCCCAAATTGGATACCAAGATGCCAGTCTTACCCTGTGCGACAGGAGGGTGGTCCGCGTCTGCATGCGCAGGCATAACCGCCGCGTCAGTAGGTACATAATTCTTTGAATCCGACATATCAGTGGTCCCATTGTTATGGGGGGACATAAGCGGATTGCTGGGCGCGTCAATCGTCTGAGGGCGGTTTCAGCGCATCCAGCAAGGAAACTTTGGCCGATCCGGGGCGTAAAGGCTTGGGTTGACTGTCATGTGGTGCCCATCCGTTCAGGTGGATCATGTCGAATTCCGCGATGATCCGGCCGTCTTCCTTCGGGTACATCTCTGCCGCTTTGTCGAAGATCGCCTTGCGTGTGAAGGTCTTTGGCCGGTGTACCAAAGTACTGGTTTCGCCCATGTCACGCAGGTCATGCATCAGGACGGTAAGGTTCGCATAGCTGACGGTTTTTGGATCAAGATCGGAGACTGGAAGCGCCAGTCCCGCACGCTGCAGCAACGCACCTGCGTCCCGAATTTCGATCATTGGGTTGACACGGGGCGATGCCCCTTCGGTCACGCTCAGCTCTGCGCGGGTCAACGTATCACGCAATGTTACCAGAGTTTCGCCGCCGAACATCGTGGCAAGGAAGACACCGTCCGGTTTTAGCGCGCGTTTGGATTGGATGATTTGGCCCAGCGGGTCGTCAAATTGATGTAGGCACAGGGCGTGGAAGACCAGATCGAATTTTTCTGGCTGAACATCCAGCACATCGTTTGGCGCAATCACTGTCGCACCAACATTTGCCCAGACGTCAGGAAAAGGAGTCACAACGGCCACATCTGTAAATACTCGGTTAACATCTTCACGTCTTGATAGCAGCTCATCACGTGCGATTTCGTGCAGGAACATGCCCCTGTCGGTTGCGCGTGCATGGCGCTGGGCGCGGGCCTTTGGGTCGAAGATTTTTGGTGGCTGTTGCATGGGGATGATTTAGGGATGTTGCAGACGATCTTAAAGCAGATTTATCCCGATCAATGTCCTGCGTGTGATGAATTGGTGCAAAACACCCATGCCTTGTGCCCCACGTGCTGGCGCGATTCGCCGTTCATACAAGCCCCATTTTGCAACCACTGCGGTGTGCAATTGCCGGGGGTTGAGGAGGATGGCGCCCCTGATCTGGTTTGCGATGACTGCATGGCAGAATTGCCGACCTGGGATCGTGGGCGGGCTGCGTTCATGTATGATGGCGCGGCGCGGCGGATGGTTTTGGGGTTAAAGCATGGGGATCGGCACGACTTGGTCCCTGTTCTGGCCGGTTGGGCGGCCGAGGCTGTGGACGCTTTGGTGACCGATGACACTGTGTTCGTGCCTGTGCCGCTGCACTTCTTCCGACTGTATAAGCGACGGTACAATCAGTCCGCTTTAATTTCGTCCGAACTTGCAAAGATCACGGGCCGCAGGGCGTGCTTAAATGCCTTGAAACGCAAGCGTTTCACGCCATCTCTCGATGGGAAAACCTGTGCAGAACGACAGGCCATCCTATCGGGCGCGATCAAACCCAATCCGCGCAAAAATATGTCGATTGCACACAAGGACGTGATCTTGGTCGACGATGTGATGACAACGGGCGCGACGCTTACCAGTTGTACGTCAGCGATACGGGCGATGGATGCCCGGCGCGTTGATGTTTTGACGTTGGCACGGGTGGGCAAAGCGCCTTAATGTGCTGATAACCATTAGATAGGACAGCCCATGCAACCTGTTAAGCTTTATACAAAATCTACCTGTGGTTTTTGCCACGCTGCAAAGCGTTTGTTAAATTCCAAAGGTGTTTCGTTTTCGGAAGTCGATATTCTGGATCATCCTGAAAAACGTAAAGATATGGTGCAGGAATCCGGTGGTGGTCAGACCGTACCGCAGATTTTCATCGGGGATATCCATGTCGGTGGCTATGATGATATCTCGATGCTGGAACGCACTGGAAAATTGGACCAACTTCTGTCGCTGCAATAAATGCAGGTTAGCCTGCTGCAAATGACCTCCTCGGATCAGCCGGCAGAGAATTTGTCGGTTGTTCTGGATGCTATGAATCAGGCAAAGGCAGTGGGCAGTCAGATGTTGTTCACACCAGAGGTGACGAATTGTGTGTCCCTGTCGCGTGCGCATCAGGAGATGGTGTTGGAAGCTTGGACCGGGAATTCGTTTATCGGTGCAGTTCGGGAGCATGCAGCTAAAATTGGCTTGGCCGTTAATCTTGGGTCAATCGGCCTAAAGCCGGACATGGGTGATGGTCGGTTTGCCAACCGCTGTGTTCAAATCAACGCGCTTGGTGAAATCATCGCGCGGTATGACAAGATTCATATGTTTGATGTGACGTTGCCAGATGGTGAGGTTTATAAAGAATCCAGTGGGTATGTGCCCGGTGACAGAGCTGTGGTTGCAAGCACGGCGATTGGGAATCTTGGCCTAACCATTTGTTACGACTTACGCTTTCCCTATCTTTTTCGAACATTGGCGCAATCAGGGGCGCACGTAATTTCGGTCCCTTCTGCGTTTGCAGTTTCAACGGGTCAGGCACATTGGCACATATTGTTGCGGGCAAGGGCAATTGAGGCAGGGTGCTATATTATCGCGGCTGCACAATCAGGAACGCATGCTGGATCGGGCCGCAAGACTTACGGGCATTCGTTGGTTGTTGATCCTTGGGGTGCGATCGTCTTGGATGCTGGAACGCAGACAGGGTTGTTCCATGCGTCAATCGACCTAACTGCCGTGGACAAAGCACGGGCTGCTGTGCCATCCTTAGTCAGTGATAATGATTTTCAGGTCGTGACTGACCCCAATGGCTACTGACACAAATACAACCGCGATCAGCCTGTTTTCTGAGGTTCTGGCCTTGGAACACAGGCTGCGCAATCGCGTTGCGAAGGTCTTCCCTAAGGGGATGGAGTTGTCGCACTTTGTGCTGCTGAACCATCTATCCCATACACCAACAGAACGATCCCCCGCACAGTTGGCGCAGGCGTTTAATTTATCCCGTGGCGCGATGACCAACACCCTGTCACGGTTAGAGGCCGCGGGTTACATTCACATTCGCCCTGATTGGGATGATGCCCGCCGTAAGCAGGTTTTAATCAGCAGCGCTGGGCGGCAGGCGCGTGATACGGCTTATGCCAAGATCGCGCCGATCCTATCGCAGGCTGTGTCCGCCGCAGGGGAAGACCCCATGCGGCAGACGATCCAAACCCTGCGCGGGTTGCGGCAGACGTTTGGGGAAAAGAGTTAAATGGGTTTCTTGCTGGTTGTGACATAGTTCACAGACAAATCCTTGTCAGAGGTTGCCCATTTCCAAGTCAACTTGTTGAAGGCAAACCCCTTGCGATCAACAGGATTTAGGCCCGCTGCCGCCATGAAATCGAACAATTCATCAGGGGTGATGAATTTGTCCCATTCATGGGTGCCTTTCGGCAGCCAGCGCATCACATATTCCGCTCCGATGATCGCGAATAGATAGCTTTTGGGGTTTCGGTTGATGGTCGAGCAAATGTGCAATCCGCCCGGCTCCAGCAGCTGACGACATGCGGTCAGGTAAGCCAGTGGGTCGGCCACATGCTCTACCACCTCCATGTTCAGGACGATATCGAACTGCTCACCCGCCTCGGCCATGGCTTCGGCAGTTGTGTGGCGGTAATCGATATCTAGACCTGATTGTTCTGCATGGACCTTCGCCACGGGAATATTTCCTCCGGCGGCATCTGCGCCCACAACCGTTGCGCCAAGCCGCGCCATGGGTTCACACAGCAATCCGCCGCCGCAGCCAATGTCCAGAATACGCAGGCCCACGAATGGTTTGTCAGATTTCAAGTTGCGATCAAAATCATGGGCGATTTGCTGCGTGATGTAATCCAGCCGTGTGGGGTTCAGCATGTGCAGGGGCTTGAATTTCCCTTCCAGATCCCACCATTCGGCGGCCATCGCCTCGAACTTTGCAATTTCACTTGGGTCAACAGTGGTTTGTGTCGCTTGCATTTCCGGCCTCATCATTTTTTAGTCGTACACTACGGGCAATTCGCCCTTAAGCGCTATATAGGGTGATTATGAACAAAGACGCAGGTCAAAAGCGCGCGATGCAATATTTGTATCCCCCGATTGAACCGTACAACAAGCTGATGTTGAACGTAGGCGATGGGCATTCGATCTATGTCGAACAATGTGGCAATCCAGATGGGGTGCCGGTTGTTGTGTTTCATGGTGGCCCAGGCGGCGGGTGCAGCCCGGGGATGCGACGGTATTTCGATCCGAAATATTATCGTGTTATACTCTTCGATCAGCGCGGATGTGGGCGGTCAAAGCCGCACGCAAGCGTTGAGGATAATACGACTTGGCATCTGGTTCGCGATATTGAATTGATCCGTGAAACACTGAACATCGACACCTGGATGGTTTTTGGTGGCAGCTGGGGGGCGACGCTAGGCTTGGTCTATGCGCAGACCCATCCCAATCGAACCGAGCGTTTGGTCTTGCGCGGCGTGTTCCTTGGTACTGAGCCTGAATTCCAGTGGTTCTATGGAGGTGGGGCGGGGCAGTTCTGGCCAGAAATATGGTCGCGATTTGAAAATATGATCCCCGAAGACGAACGCGATGATCTGATTGCGGCCTTCGGGCGGCGTCTGTTTTCCGGCGATAAGATGATGGAAATCCGGTTCGCTCGTGCGTGGACGTCTTGGGAAAATGCTATGGCATCCATTGATGCCAACGGGTCGAGCGGCGAAAGTCCGTCGGAATACGCCCGCGCTTTTGCACGGTTAGAGAATCATTATTTCCAGAGCCGTGTGTTTCTTGATGATGGCACAGCTATTTTGAACAACTTGGATAAACTGGCAAACATTCCTGGTACGATCATTCAGGGCCGCTATGATATGATTTGCCCACCGACGTCCGCCTGGACTTTGGCAAACGGTTGGAAAAAGGCGGACATTCGGATGATCCCAAGGGCGGGTCATGCACTGTCCGAACCCGGCATTAGTTCGGAACTGGTGCACACAATGGACAGGCTGCGCCGGCTCTATTGATCGTTTACGACGATGCTGGTCGTTTTTCCTTTACATACCCCCACTGCCCGTTACGCTTCTTGTAACAAATAAGAAAAAAGGGGAAGCTGGTGGGAAGTATCGCCAGAATTGTAGCCCAGCGTTTGGTGCTGGGCGTGCTGACAATGTTGATCGTTTCCATTGTTATCTTTGTAGCCGTTAATGCGTTGCCAGGTGATTTCTCAGAAGCGATTCTGGGGCAGGGTGCCACGGAAGAAGCCAAAATCGCGATCCGGAAAGATCTTGGTTTGGATCAGCCTTACTTGCAGCGGTATTTCAGTTGGCTGGGCAATATCATGACTGGCGATTTGGGCATCAGTTTTTCCCAAATGAACTTTGCGTCCAACTTGGGTGGCGATCAGCTGAAGACTGTCGCAGATCAAATTTACCCACGCTTTATTAATACAATGTGGTTGGCCGGATTTGCGGCACTGATTGCAGTTCCTTTGTCCCTGACCATCGGCGTTTTGGCTGCACTGTACCGGAATTCAATCTTTGATCGTGCTGCGAACATCGTAGCGCTAACCTCAATCTCCAGCCCAGAATTTTTCATCGCATACATTTTGGTGCTGTTCTTTGCGGTGCTAAACCCCGTCTTTCTGCCTGTTGCAGAAGTGAAGCCGGGGATGGATCTGGGCACTAGATTGTATTTCCTCGCTCTACCCGCCTTGACGCTGACCTTGGTTGTTACAGCCCATATGATGCGCATGACACGGGCGTCGATCATCAATCTGCTGGCGTCACCTTATATCGAAATGGCGCGCCTGAAAGGCATCAGCCCGATGCGAGTCATCGTAATGCACGCATTGCCCAACGCATTGGCCCCGATCATCAACGTGATCGCCTTGAACCTTGCTTATTTGATTACCGGTGTGGTCGTGGTTGAGGTTGTCTTTACCTATCCCGGTATCGGGCAGCTGTTTGTGGACAGCGTCATCAACCGTGACATTCCGGTTATTCAGGCCTGCGTGATGATATTTGCCAGCGCATATATCCTGCTGAACCTGACCGCTGATATTCTGACTATTCTGACAAACCCAAAGCTGAGGCATCCCAAATGAGTTCGTTCTTGGTTTTGATCGCGGTCTTGGTTGCCGTTGCAATTGTCGCATATGTCTTCAGGCTTGCCGCGCAACAGGTGACAAGCCAGCGCCCGTATTTCCGGGATATGCCATATCTTGTGGCCTACGGGTACGTTCTGGGATTAGCGCTGATTTGCTATTTCGTGTGGCTGTATGTGCAGCCTCGAATGTTGGAAACGGGCGCGCCGAATGCGGTTACAATCTTCTTCCGCTGGACGGTGCACTTGATCGCGGTTCTGGCGCTTGGCGCATTCTTGTTCCGCCTTGCGGGACGCAGGATTGGGACGGACAACAGCAAGCGTCTGTTTCGACAAATGCCTTTGACCGCGTCTTTCGGTGTGTTGACCATTATCATGTACTGCGTTGTGGCATTGGTGCCTGACCTGTTCGCGCCCTATGGCGAGGCTGAAATCTTTGCGCGGTCTTATGTGTATCCATTGGGTGATCCTGTCACAAACGGTGATCCGCAGCATATGCTGGGTACGGATGAAATCGGTCGGGATGTTCTGTCACGCCTGATTTTTGCAACCCAAAATACGATGTTTATCGCGCTGGCTGCGACGATCCTTGCGTTCATCATGGGCGGTGTTGCGGGGTTGGCCGCTGCAATCTTTGGTGGTTGGGTTGATGCAGTCATCAGCCGCGCCGTTGATGTTTTGATGGCGATCCCCGCTTTGATCTTTCAGCTGTTGCTGCTGTCGATTGCCAGCTTTTGGGCCAATTCTTACGGCATTCCGATGGCGATCTTTATGATTGGGATTATTGCACTGGTCGACAGTACGCGGGTGTTCCGTCTGGCGCGGTCTGTTGGTTTGGGTATCGTGGCTATGGATTACATCGAGGCCGCCAAGCTGCGCGGCGAAAAGATGAGTTACCTTATCACGCGCGAAATCCTACCAAACGCTATGCCGCCCTTCCTGGTCGAATTTGGTTTGCGGTTCTGCTTTGTGTTCCTGACAATCGCGTCGCTGTCGTTCTTGGGGATGGGCATTCAACCGCCAAGTGCCGACTGGGGAACGATGGTTCGGAAGCTAGCTGAGTTTATTAAGTTTGCGCAATTCTTGCCAAACGCAGCATTGCTGCCCCTGTTTCCAGCCCTTTCGATTGCGATTTTGGTGTTGGCTGTGAATTTTGTCGTCGATTGGATTTTGGACAAATCCTCTGGGTTGAAGGGATAATTTGATGACAGAGCAACTGTTGAAAGTTCGCGGTTTGAAGATTCAGGGGATGTCCGGCGAATCTTGGAATGATATTGTGAACGGCGTGAACTTTGACCTGAAAAAGGGCGAAGTTCTGGGGTTGATCGGGGAATCCGGTGCAGGAAAATCGACCGTTGGTCTGGCTGCAATGGGGTTCACCCGTGACGGGTGTCGCATCAGTGGTGGATCGGTTGAATTTGACAGCGTTGATTTGGTCAACGCCTCTGCCGCTGTGAAGCGCAGTCTGCTGGGCAAGCGAATCGCATATGTGGCACAATCTGCTGCGGCCAGCTTTAACCCGGCGCACAAGTTGATTGATCAACACTCTGAAGCGCCCGTTCAGCATGGTGTATCATCCAAGGCAGATAGCGAAGCAGATGGGATGGAATTGTACGAACGCCTGCGCTTGCCCGATCCAGAAAACATAGGCTTCCGGTATCCGCATCAGGTGTCTGGCGGTCAGTTGCAACGGGCCATGACTGCAATGGCGATGTCTTGTCGCCCTGATTTGATTATTTTCGACGAACCGACAACGGCGCTGGATGTAACGACACAGATCGAAGTTCTGGCCTCGATCCGTGATATTGTGGAACAATTTGATACCGCTGCGATCTACATCACCCATGACTTGGCGGTGGTTGCGCAGATGGCGGACAAAATCAAAGTCCTTCTAAAGGGTGACGAGGTTGAGGAGGCGGATACGCGTACGATGCTATCTGCGCCGACACAGGAATACACAAAATCCCTTTGGGCCGTTCGATCGTTTGAACGTCCGACAAAGCCCGCAGTTCATACTGGATCGACGCCAGTGGTTTCGATGAAAGGTGTCACAGCGGCTTACGGGACAACCAAAGTTCTGCATGATGTCAGTTTTGATATTCACGAAGGCCGCACTGTTGCGGTTGTTGGTGAATCAGGTTCCGGTAAATCAACGGCTGCCCGTTGTATTACGGGGCTTTTGCCGCCGATTGAGGGGCATATTGAATTTGATGGTCAGGCCTTGCCGCTGGATTATCGCAAGCGGTCAAAGGATCAGCTGCGTCAGGCGCAGATGATTTATCAGATGGCAGATACTGCTTTGAACCCGCGTAAGACGATTGGCGAAATCATTGGACGTCCTGTCCAGTTCTATCGCGGTGCAACGGGTGTTGAGAAACGCAAACGGGTTGAACAATTGTTGGAGCAGATCGAACTGGAACCAACGCAATACATCAACCGCCTACCGTCAGAACTGTCCGGCGGGCAGAAGCAGCGGATCGGGATTGCCCGCGCGCTGGCGGCGGACCCGAAGTTTATTATTTGTGACGAAGTGACCTCGGCGCTGGATCAGTTGGTGGCTGAGGGTATCCTAAAGTTGCTTGCGAATCTGCAGGATACGCTGGGTCTAAGTTACATGTTTATCACCCACGATCTGGCGACTGTTAAGGCGATCAGTGATGAAGTGGTGGTAATGAAGGACGGGCGTGTGGTGGAACAGGGGCCAAAGGTCGAAATGTTCCAACCGCCACACCATCCTTACACAGATTTGTTATTATCCTCGGTCCCTGAAATGGACCCTGACTGGCTTAGCAATTTGCTAGAACAGCGTGGGATTGATAACATAGGCGATGCAGCTGTCGATAAGATGGCGTAATTTTAATGCCTCACAGAAGGCATGCGGGGGCACCCGGTAATAAGATGAAGACATAGGGAGACTACAATGACTCAACTAACACGACGCGGATTGCTGAAATCCGGTGCAGCTGCATCGGTTGTCGCAGCGGCAGGTATGCCAGCCCAAGCGGCAAAACGCGGTGGCACACTGCGCCTTGGCCTTGCTGGCGCAAACACATCTGACAGCTGGGATGGTCGTACACATTCCGATAGCTACATGATTATCACGGCACACGGTTGTGTGTTTGACTGCTTGACTGAAGTGAAGGCAAACGGCGAACTGGTTGGCGAATTGGCTGAAAGCTGGGAAGCGACTGCAGACGCAAAAACGTGGACGTTCAACCTACGCAAGGGCGTGACGTTCCATAATGGCAAAGCGTTTGGCGCGGATGACGTAATTGCGTCTTTGGAAATGCACACAGCAGAAGGCGCGAAATCTGCGGCCAAGCCGATTGTTGCATCCATCACAGAGATGACAAAGGTGAATGACCATCAGGTCAAGTTCACCTTGGCGGCCGGCAATGCAGATTTCCCGTTCTTGCTGTCCGACTATCACATCTTGATGTACCCAGCGGGCCAGATCGACGAAGCGATTGCGCAAGGGATTGGTACTGGTCTGTACAAAGTCGAATCTTTTGATCCAGGTGTGCGCACAGTCATGTCCCGCGTGGACGGTCATTACAAAGACGGCACAGCAGGCTGGTTCGACAGCGTGGAAGTTGTTGCAATCAACGATTCTTCCGCACGGATGAACGCGCTGATGACGGGTCAGGTTGATTCTGTGAACCGCGTCGACTTCAAGACAGAGCCTTTGATGAAGGCCAACCCGATGGTGAAGATTTTCGAAGTGACGGGTAACCAGCACTACACCTTCCCAATGCTGACCAATCAAGCACCATACGACGATGTGAATGTGCGCAAAGCATTGAAGCATGCGATCAATCGTCAGGAAATGGTCGACAAGATCCTTCAGGGTCACGGTAAAGTTGGCAACGACCATCCGATTGGCCCGGCGAATCAGTACTTTGCAGCAGACTTGCCGCAGTTGGAATATGATCCAGACAAAGCAGCCTTCTACATGAAAGAAGCCGGCCTGACGGAACTTAATGTTCAATTGTCAGCATCTGATGCGGCATTCTCTGGCGCTGTTGACGCGGCGCAGTTGTTCCAAGCATCCGCAAAAGGCGCAGGAATCAACATCGACGTGGTTCAGGAACCTGCTGATGGTTACTGGTCCAACGTCTGGCTGAAAAAGCCATGGTGCGCTTGCTACTGGTCCGGTCGTGCGACCGAAGACTGGATGTTCTCTACCGCGTATGAATCTGGTGTGCCTTGGAATGACACATCTTGGGAAAATGCACGTTTCCAAGAACTGTTGGTTTCCGGTCGTGCCGAATTGGATTCGTCCAAGCGTTCGGAAATCTACACCGAAATGCAGATGATCATGTCCGAAGAAGGCGGCACAGTTATTCCGATGTATGCCAACTATGTTGATGCAGCATCTGCGAAGCTTGCCCACGGTCCTGACATCGGGAACCTCTGGCAGATGGACAGCAGTCGGATCATCGAACGTTGGTGGTTTGCGTAATCATAACTGTCAAAATTTCTAAAAGGCCCTGCATTTGCGGGGCCTTTTTTGCTTTCAGCACATCTTTGTTGTCAAATCGGAAACAATTTGAGTAGATGAAGGTATTGCGAAAGGATTTCATTGTGACCGATCCCGCCCGAAATGCTGCCCTTTGGTATGCACAGGATGCTTATGATCCAGCGCAAAAAGGGTTGAACGGGCGCAGAGTTGCGGGCGAAAGCTTCCTACGTGGATATCTGAAAAATGTAGATTCAGATGTTGTGCAGGGCATGGTGAATGGCTTGGGCGCTGAACAGAAGTTCAGGTCTGCCACGGAAGAATTTCTGGGGCAACGAAAGCTTGAAACCTATTATTTGACGGAGCAAAGCCACAATCCTGCAATCAATACTGTATATTATCCATCCCCGAATTTCTCAGGCGAAGCGTGGCGCAGGTATCATATGGGGCAGCGATCCTTTAGCATTTGTGGGATAACGCACACGACCGCCACTGCAGGCGTTATGGCCGGCATGTTTAATCTGCGTACGGGACCTGTAGAAGCTTGGGACGGGTTAATCTGCACTTCTGATTCAGTATTACGGCAGGTGCAGTATCAGTTTGATGTATTTGACGAATATTCTACCCAGCGTTTTGGGAATTCCAAGCCCATCCGACCACAACTGACGCGTATTCCGCTGGGTATTCACGCAGACGAATTTTGCCCGACTGCACATGATCGTGCGAGTTTACGTGCTGAACTTGGCATTGCTGATGATGACGTCGCCTTTATGGTGCTGTCACGCCTTAGTGCGCATGAAAAATTTGACCCCATTCCAATGTATCGCGCGCTTGCCCTTGCGCAAGGATCAACAAGTGCAAACGTGCATATGATTTTGTGCGGTTATTTTCCGGATGAAATATCCGAAGGTGTTTTCCGCGACGGCGCGAAGGCCGCAATGCCAAAGGTGAAATTGCATGTTGTCGACGGTAAAAATCCGTCACGCCGGATGCAGTCATTCGGTGCTGCAGATGTATTTATGTTCCCCATTGATAATATCCAGGAAACGTTTGGAATTGCCCCGATTGAGGCGATGGCGGCAGGTT
>JBMZCY010000019.1:0-18078 GCA_049613825.1 Planktomarina sp. | reverse complement strand
CGCAGCACATCACGAACAACTTGGGTAAAACTTTCACCGTCTTTTTCATGGGACGCACCTTCATGCATGACCATTGCTGGCAGCATTTTGAACGCACCACGTGCAGATTTCTTAGCCCGCAGAATGAAACGATCCGGTGGACGACCGGTGCGCGCAGTGATGGGCAAGACTTGCATGTCACCAAAGCCGCCGCAAGCTGCAAGAACATGGGGCAATCGGTCAATACGTTGGATCAAAGTCAACCAACCTTTGGGGTTAAGGCGTTTGTGGGCTGTACCGATCCACAAGCCTAAATCCACATCCCCCGACCGCCCCGTCGCACGGGTGGCGTCAGCGGCCAACTTTCCATGCCCGTAACGAAAATATGGAGGATTGGTTATGACATGGTCAAAGCTTTGATCACAAACAGGTGTGGGGCGTGCTGTGGCATCGCCCTGAACAATAGTCATGGACAGGTCATTTGCAGTGGCGTTCTGGACAGCCAGATCGACCTGTTCAGTCAACAATTCCACCCCAGTCACCAACGCATATGTCCGCGCTGCCAGACACAAGCCAGCCGTCCCAACACCACACCCCAAATCCATTACTGTTTGACCGGATGTCAACGGACAAGCAGCTGCCAACATCACTGCATCCATTCCCGCACGGTATCCGTCAGCGGGCTGCAATATCTGCAGACGACCACCAAGGAAGGCATCGACGGTGGTGGTCACAGCGCCTCGGCCTCGACCCCGTTATCCTTTAAAATCGCCCGCGCCATGAAATGATCCTGATCGGCCACCATAAGGCGGCGGGGTAAAATTCCGATGCTGCCTTCAAGGATGCTGATATGGACGTCCAATTCAAAGACGGGTATATCCTCGCCTTGAAGCAGCGCTGTGGAAAACGCGATGATCGTGGGGTCTGTGGTGCGCAAAAGTTCTTTCATACTGTTGACATAAGGGTCCACCCCCATAGTTGTCGAGTAACCAAGGGATCACAGACGTATGAGCCTCGATATCGCTGCGACAAAACCGCATGAACGTATGGCCGCAGCATTGGCCGATGAGTTAGATGCAGTGAACGAACTGATCCGCACGCGCATGGCCAGTGATCATGCGCCGCGCATTCCTGAGGTGACGGCGCATCTGGTAGAGGCTGGCGGCAAACGCCTGCGCCCGATGCTGACGTTAGCAGCGGCAAAGCTGTGCGGGTATGACGGACCGTATCACGTACACTTGGCCGCGACGGTAGAGTTCATTCACACGGCGACCCTGCTGCATGATGATGTGGTTGATGAAAGCGCCCAGCGCCGTGGGCGGCCTACGGCCAACCTGTTGTGGGACAACCAGTCGTCCGTTCTGGTCGGGGATTATCTGTTTTCCCGTTCGTTCCAATTGATGGTCGAAACAGGCTCTTTGCGGGTGTTGGATATTCTGGCGAATGCGTCCGCGACGATTGCCGAGGGCGAAGTACTGCAACTGTCCGCCGCACAAGATATCGCCACCACCGAAGACATCTATTTCAAAGTCATTCGCGGTAAGACGGCTGCACTATTTTCAGCGGCGACCGAAGTCGGTGGCGTGATTGCTGATCAGGATGAGGCCACGGTGCAGGCGCTGTTTGATTACGGTGATGCGCTGGGAATTTCGTTCCAAATTGTCGATGACCTGCTGGATTATCAGGGTACAAACGCAACTGGCAAGAACATTGGCGACGATTTTCGTGAACGGAAATTGACGCTGCCTGTGATCAAAGCGATTGCAGCAGGCAATGCGGATGAACGTGCGTTCTGGCAGCGGGTCATTGGCAAAGGTCAGCAGAACGATGGTGATTTGGAACACGCCATTGCGTTGATGAACCAGCATGACACGCTAACCGCGACGCGCGATCAGGCGCTGAAATATGCGGAAACGGCAAAGGCGGCTTTGGCCCCTCTACCCGCGCATGATATCAAGGCTATGCTGACTGATCTAGCGGATTACGTCGTGGCGCGGTTGGTTTAAAGTTTGGTGTTCAGCATCGTGGCCTGAACCCACCAACCTTGTTCGGCCAATTCCTCGGCAGCATCCAAGGCATCGAACATGCTGTCATAGATGCCGAAGCACGTGGCGCCAGAGCCTGACATCTGACTGTATTCTGCGCCGGATGATTGGATAGCCCCCAGCACATCCGCAATGGTTGGCGCGGTTTTGATTGCAGGGTGCACCAGATCGTTGCGACAAGTTTCCAAGAACGCCACAACATCGGACACAGTTGCACAGTCGGGCAGTTGATCCTGCATTGGTGCGTTGTCCTTGGTGATCAACGCCGCGAAGATTTCTGACGTCGGAACATGCACACCTGGATTAACCAGCACAGCTGGAATCGCAGGCATCGCAGGACCCTTGACGATCACCTCACCAATGCCGGACATACGTTGACAGGTCGGGGACAGACACACCGGTACATCCGCACCAAGGGACAGCGCGCTCGGCAGTGGAATATTCCACATCGATGAAAACAGGCGCAGGGTTGCAGCGGCATCCGAACTGCCCCCACCAATTCCAGCCGCCGCAGGCAAATGTTTTTCTAATGTGAGTGCAGCCCCATCCACGCCCAACAGCTGAGCCGCCTTTATCACCAAGTTAGAACCATCCGTCGGAATGCCATCTGCATTGGGGCCAGAGACATTCAGCGTCAGGCCACTGCCTTGCATCGCGGACACTTGGTCCCCGATATCGGCAAAGACCACCAGACTGTCCAGCAAGTGATATCCATCATCCCTTTGCCCTGTAACGTGCAGGGTCAGGTTGATCTTAGCGGGGGCAAAACCGGGGTTAGTTGGCATCGTTGGCCACCATGTCCGCATCGGTGCTTACGGTCTTTAACCCGTTTTCCAATTTATCACTGATCACGGATGCATCTTCCGGACCAGGATCAAACGACAGGGCGCGGCGCCACTGGAATTCTGCTTCGACCTTGCGACCGACCATCCAATACGCGTCGCCAAGGTGGTCGTTGATGGTGGGGTCAGTTGGCATAGATTCCACCGCGCGTTCCAAATGTTGCACAGCGACGACAAAATTACCCAACTGGAAATGCGCCCAACCCAAGCTGTCGATAATATGCCCCTGCCCCGGCTGTGCTGTATCCGCGCGTTCGATCAGTGCCAAACCTTCTTCTAGATCAATCCCCTGATCGACCAGCGAATAACCAAGATAATTTAGAACCGACCCTTGCTTGCCATCTAAAGTGATGGCCCGACGCATGTCTGTTTCAGCGGCCTCCCATTTATCCTGCTTGTGCAAGGTCACGCCACGGGCAAAGAACACAAACCAATCTTGGGGGATGGCCGTCACAATCCCGTCGATAATCCGGTCGTAGGACAATTGCGCCGCCGCATAGTTTTCTTCCCGGCGCAACAAATCGCCCAGCGCCATATGGACACGGCGGACATCGGGATAGGCTTCGGTCAATTGGGACAGGACTTCGACCGCTGTGTCCGCTTGACCGATATCTTCTAACGCTGCAGCGCGGCCTAATTCAGCGCGTAAGTAAGCAGGATGATTGCGCGGTACTTGGTCATAGGCATCAATGGCCAGTGACGGGTTTTCCAATTCCTCCAAGAATGCCGCCGACAACAACAATGCATCCACATGGCGATCAGACAAGGCATGCGCCAAACGCGTATACAACAGCAACAAATCAGGGTCCTGTTCACGCTGCAGGGCGCGCGCGACTGTATAGAACACCTCACTGACACCTTGAGTAGGCGAGGTGACAAAGTCGAAGTTCAATGTCGCCCCAGCCTCGATCGAGCGGGCATAAGACAGGGCCACTTCGTTGTCCGTACCGATAAACCGCGATTGCAGCAAATCACGTGCCTGCTCGCCTTCATCCAACTGAACAAGAATTTGTGCATAGGCCAAAGTTGCCCGTTCTGTCATCGCAATACCGGGGGTGTCTGCATCGCCTTCTATGATGACACGGGCCTGTTCGAAATCACCTACCGATGCCAGTGCCAAAGCCTTGTGGGTCAATGCAAAGGCGCGGATACCGCCACTGTCGGCGGCATCATCAAACACAAGCAAGGCTTTACTGACTTCGCCCAGTCCCATGTGTGCCCAGCCCCGGATCAGAGCATCCATCGCGCCACCCGCGACGGTTTCGGCATCCAAACGCGCTAATGCATTGGGATAATCACCCGCCTTCATGTCGCCCGCCAACAGCACCAGCGCGGCAAGCGGAGTTTCGGCCCCCGACGTTTCCAACCATGATCCGATTTCAATCGCTTGGTCCAGATTGCCCAGCGCAAGGTTGGATTGCATGGTCAGCAGTTGCAACTGAGCGTTGCTGGGATCACGCAAAAGAGCGGACGAAAGATAGCCAACCGCCTGTTGATAATCATGTCCAAGGATGGCTTGCCGGCCAGCCAGATATGCACCTGTGTCAGCAGTTGCAGTCTGGGCTATTAGCCCGATGATAAGCGCACATAAGTGGCGTTTCATTGCAGTTCTCCCCGTGTCTTGGGTGACCCTAGGCAAAGGGAAAACTGCAATCAAATACGAATTTACATATTCGGATAATTCGGCCCGTCCCCGCCTTGGGGGGTGACCCATTTGATATTCTGGGATGGGTCTTTGATGTCGCATGTTTTACAATGCACACAGTTTTGGAAGTTGATCACAAACCGTGGATCGCTGCCTGCTTCTTCAACCACTTCGTACACGCCTGCCGGGCAATAGCGCTGCGCAGGTTCTGCGTATTTCGGCAGATTCACAGCGATTGGCACGGATGCGTCTTTCAGTTGCAAATGGCACGGCTGGGATTCTTCGTGGTTGGTCGCCGAAAAACTGACGTTGGTCAAACGGTCAAAGGACAACTTCCCATCCGGCTTTGGATAGTCGATGTCATTGTGCATGGACGCAGGCTGCGTCGCCTCGGCATCTGTTTTGCCGTGTGATACAGTGCCGAACGGGCTGAATTTCAGAAGTGTCTGAATCCACATGTCAAATCCACCAAGGATCAGACCCAACAACGCACCATATTTGCCAGTCAAAGGCGCCACGTTACGGACTGTTTTCAGATCCTGCCCGACTGGGCCTTCACGTAGTTCTGTATCATATGCATCCAGAACATCACCGGAACGCCCCGCTTTGATCGCATCATGCGCGGCTTCCGCAGCAGCAATACCAGAATGCATCGCATTATGATTACCCTTAATACGCGGCAGGTTCACGAGGCCCACGGAACAACCTAGCAACGCCCCCCCCGGGAACGCGGATTGCGGCATCGACTGAAAGCCGCCTTTGGTCACTGCCCGTGCGCCATAGGCCACACGCTTGCCACCTTCGAGGACTTTCGCAATCCGCGCGTGATGCTTGAACCGCTGGAATTCCATGTATGGGAACAAGAACGGATTTTTGTAATCAAGGTTCACAATGTAACCGACATACACTTGGTTGTTTTCCAAATGATACATGAACGACCCGCCGCCATTCTTGAACCCAAGCGGCCAGCCCATGCTGTGTGTGACTTCGCCTTGGTTGTGGTTTTCCGGCTTAACTTCCCAGATTTCCTTCATGCCTAGGCCGAATTTCGCAACGTCGGAATTCGCATTCAGTTCATATTTCGCAATGACTTCTTTGGACAATGATCCGCGTACACCTTCGGACAGGAACACGTATTTGCCATGCAGCTCCATCCCCGGTTCGGTGTTTTCACCGATGCTGCCGTCGGCTTCCAAACCGAAGACACCTGCGACCACGCCCTTAACTTCGCCGTTTTCGCCGTAAACCACATCAGAACACGCCATACCGGGGAAGATTTCGACACCCAGTTCTTCGGCCTGTTCCGCCATCCAGCGGCAGACATTGCCCATAGATACGATGTAGTTGCCGTGGTTGTTCATCAGCGGCGGCATTGCAAAGTTTGGCAGGCGGATTTGACCCGCTTCGCCCAGAATGTAGAAATTATCTTCTTTGACTTCCGTATTCAGCGGCGCGCCTTTTTCTTTCCAGTCAGGGATCAAACGATCCAAACCCGACGGGTCCAACACAGCGCCAGACAGGATGTGCGCACCAACTTCAGAGCCCTTTTCCAAAACAACAACTTCCAGATCAGCATCCAGTTGTTTCAGACGGATCGCAGCGGACAGGCCCGAAGGACCCGCACCGACGATAACAACGTCATATTCCATGGTTTCACGTTCAACTGCGGACATGTCCAATTCCTTTGCTGCGAACCCTTTTCACACCACATGAAAAAACGGGCCAAAATTTCACGATAGCTAATTGCCTTTATGACAGGCATTTGGGGTGGGTCAATAATTACCGTATGCAGCGGTCCATCTGCATCATTGTTTCGCAGCGTCTGATCTGTCCCCCAACAAATATCGCGGCCCTGCCCCATACCTTTGGGCAGCATCTTCGGCATTATACAGGAAACAAACTTCCAAACTCAGACACCCGCACCCGATGCATCCGTCCAGCGCATCGCGCAATCGGGTCAGGGCGTTGATTCGGTCATCCAGCACTACCCGAAATTCAGCAGACAGGCGCGTCCAATCCGCCTTTGTCGGGGTTCGTTCATCCGGCAAAGGCCCCAAAGCATCGCGAATTTTCGCGATTGAGTAACCCAACTGTTGGGCAATCATCAGATCAGCGTACCAACTTAAAGGAACGCAGAATGGCAGAACTTGAACACGTCAACGTAACCGTCAGCAACATAGATAAAACGACCGCTTGGATGAAGGATGTCTTCGACTGGCACATCCGTTGGGATGGCATAGACATGGGCGGCAATGGGAATACGGTGCATATCGGAACCGACGGCAGCTATCTGGCCCTATACTGTCCCCATAGGGGAACGATGCCTTTCGTCGACGGCGTCGCCCAAGTCGGCAGCCTGAACCATATCGCTGTCACCGTCGATGATCTGGACGGGGTTGAGGCCAAAGTCCGCGCCAAAGAGTTCCACGTCATCAACCCGGAACCTTATGATCCCGGCCGCAGGTTCTATTTCTTCGACCAAGACACAATAGAATTTGAGGTCGTAACTTACGGTTAACACAGGTTATCTATTCCAAAATCAGCCTTGGCCCTTGCAATGACGTTTTTGCAAGGGTCAAGTGTTGTGAACGAATTCCCGCGAAAGGGCAGTACCGATGGAAAAGATCCCGTTGACCCGCACCGGCCATGGACGGCTGGAAGAAGAACTGAAACACCTGAAATCAGTGGAACGCCCGACGATCATCGTTGCCATCGCGGAAGCACGCGAACTGGGTGATTTGAAAGAAAATGCTGAATATCATTCAGCCCGCGAAAAGCAGGGCTTTATCGAAGGCCGGATTAAAGAATTAGAAGCGATCATGTCGCGTGCCGATATCATTGATCCCGCGACCCTGTCCGGTACGATCAAGTTCGGCGCAACAGTTGGCTTGGTGGACGAAGACACTGACGAAGAAAAAACCTATCAGATTGTGGGTGAACCCGAAGCGGACATCAACAAAGGTCTTCTGAACCTAAGATCCCCTATCGCCCGTGGCCTGATCGGCAAAGAAGAAGGCGACAGTGTCGAAGTTCGGACGCCGGGCGGGGTCAAATCCTACGAAATTCTGTCCGTCGAATATAAGTAACACATGTCAGACCCGTTCGATCCCATTCAGAAACCGCGCGGCATGTACACCGCACCGCCGGATCGTCGGATTACGGCAACCGAATGGATAGCAATGACGTTGTGCATCATCTGGTTTGCAGGGGCTGCTTTGTTCTTTCTGGTTCTTGGTGGCGCCGATGCCTTTGATGCGGGCACAGGTTTGCAATTTCTTATGGTCATGCTTGGGGTCTTCCTGCCCGTCGCCATGATCATGATGGTTGTCGCCGCCGCGCGTTCTGTGCGCCTGATGCGCGACGAAAGCCAGCGCCTGCAAGCCACGGTCGACCACATGCGGCAAAGTTTCGAGCAAGACGCAATGTCGCGTAACACGGGCCTGCAACCATCTATCGTAAAAAAGCTGGATGACATCGCAGAAGTCGCGCGAAATGCCGAAACTGCAGTGGCGATGTTCACGTCCCAAAGGTCCGCTAAAGATGCGCCTGTCGGGTATGTGAACGCATTTGCAGCAGGGGATGAGACTCAGCCTGCTTTGGCACTGGATTTAGCTGATTCCTATGAAACGACTGCAAAATTCGAAGACCTAATCAAAGCGCTTAATTTCCCTGAAGATGAAAACGACAAAGCGGGTTTCATCGCGCTACGTCGTGCTTTGAAAGATCGCAAAGCTGCGATGGTGGTGCGGGCCGCACAGGATATTTTGACCCTTCTGTCCGAAGACGGCATCTATATGGATGACCTGAGACCGGACCGTGCGCGACCTGATCTGTGGCGACGCTATGCCATTGGCGAACGCGGTGCGATGATTACAGCACTGGGCGGTGTGCGCGATCGGGCATCACTGGCGCTAACCGCAGGTCGGATGCGTCAGGATGAAGTGTTCCGCGATACGGTTCACCACTTCCTGCGCCGTTTCGATGAAATGCTTCAGCGAATCGAGGTGAATATGGATGCGTCGGATGCAGAACTGGCCGCGCTAACGAATACACGCAGTGCGAAGGCATTCATGTTGTTGGGCCGCGTGACTGGAATTTTTGATTAGTCAGCGTCTTTGTAGACGTATTTTGCATCACAATACGGGCATTCGACAAAATCGCTGTCCGCAGGAATTTGCAACCAGACGCGTGGATGCCCCAACGCCCCTTCGCCACCATCACAGGAAAAGCGTTTTGCATTGGTAATCTTGGTTTCAGGGGCTTGCGTTGCCATGTCGTGCGGACCTTCCCATTGCCGTTCGGAGGTTCCGAACTTACATCAGTAAAATACTGAAAAGCGCTCCCGCAACAAGGGGCAAAGGAAACGATATGCCCCAATCCGCTATCAAACTGCGCAACCTGCGCAAGACATATGCCGCTGGCAAACGGACCGCAGCGAAAACAGCGCTACATGGGATTGATCTGGATATTCCACGCGGGTCCATCTTTGGGCTGCTAGGACCAAACGGGGCGGGAAAATCAACGCTGATTAACATCCTTGCAGGGTTAGTAAACAAAACGAGTGGTTCGGTCCAGATTTGGGGTTGGGATCAAGACACGAACCCACGCCAATCGCGCGCATCCATTGGGGTAATGCCGCAGGAATTGAACATGGACCCGTTCTTTACGCCCCGTGCGTCGTTAGAAACACAGGCTGGTTTGTTCGGTGTGCCAAAAGCCCAACGAAAAACTGACGAAGTGCTGCGCCTAATCGGGTTAGAGGATAAAGCAGAAGCCTACCCCCGCACGCTGTCCGGCGGCATGCGGCGACGGTTGTTGTTGGGCAAGGCGCTTGTTCATACGCCGCAAATTCTAGTGCTGGATGAACCGACCGCCGGTGTGGATATCGGACTGCGCCAGATGCTTTGGGCCAATGTGCGCAAACTGAACGAACAAGGCATGACCATCATTCTGACCACGCATTATCTGGATGAAGCACAACAGATGTGTGATGAAATTGCGATCATCGACAACGGGCGTCTACGGGCGCAGGACACAACTGCGAATATGTTGTCGCGACTGGATGGGAAGACGCTCGTCGTTGAACTAACCTCTGCCCCCTATGGTTTGAACCTACCCGAAGGCGTGACCCAGTCCACGCGACCCGATGGCAGCTATGCGTTCACCTATTCCCGCAGCGCTTTGCATGCAGGTGCAGTGTTGGATGCAATCAGCGCCACTGGGGCGCGGATCACAGATGTCCGCAGCGAAGATGCGGATTTGGAAGACGTGTTCCTGTCTTTGACCGGATTAGACGTTGCCTAAATATCTTTCGCCAGCAATGGTCCCAACGGACGCCCTGCCAGCACATGGATATGAAGGTGGGGCACTTCCTGAAATCCGTTCTGCCCCGCATTCGAAATTACGCGGAAGCCGTAACCTCCAGAGCCGAGATCGACACCCAATTGCTGACAGACTTTCCCGACAGCACGGGTGAAATCGACGATTTCTTCGGCAGACGCCTCAATCGCGAAATGATCGTACGATACATACGCACCTTTCGGGATCACCAACACATGGTCCGGCGCACAAGGCGCAATGTCCCGAAACGCCAGCGAATGATCCGTTTCCAGCACGGTCGTATTCGGAATCTCGCCCCTTAGAATTTTAGCAAAGATGTTCTGATCATCATAATCATAAGCCATTGGCAGGTATCCTTAATCAGCAAACAAGTTATTATTGGATGCAATCCATCGTGCGCGATCCATATCAATGTCAAAAAACTCAGCAATCTGCGTTGCATTCTCCTCGGCTGATTGACTTTCTTGAATTCGGAAATGATTTGGAAATTCGCTGTCGCGCAGCAAGTTGTGTTCATGTTGCACATCTTGACGTACCGTGGGCAGCAAGCGTTCAATCACCTCGTCCGGTGTGGAATCCCCGGCGAGACCAATCCGTTTCGCGTGGCCGACCAGATAGTCATCTTCGAAATTACACTTAATCTCTAACAATTTGGTCGTGGATCGGTCGCGGTAAAAATCTGAAATCAGTTCATGGTTGGAACTGTCTACGCAGACCAGCATCTTGTTGGTGTCATAGTAATCGAACAGCATCCGCATCAATGATCGACGGTGGCGCATCCGTTTGGGTAGTGTGGTTTCAATCCCGCCCAAGTTCGGCAAACCCGCGTTCATTTCGGAAAAGACATATTCCAGAATAGGAAAGTCCGCTTCATTCTGTGCAGTCCCGATCAAATTCTTGGCGACGTGCCACTTTTTACATGCCACGATCAGCAATTCACGGTCGCGCCCCAGACTACTTTCATTTTCCCAGAACCGCGGTGCAAATCTGCGCCCCTCACGGCCCCGATTCGTCAGAAAGCCGAACAATTGACGACCTTCGTTCGAAATCTGAAAGTGCTTGCCTGTTTCGGCATACAAATCACCTAAACGTTCTTTCAGATCCGTCGCATCCGGGCTGATTTTTCGAGCAAACAGAAAGTCCTGTGACAGCAGAAGATCGTAATGATCATTGTAGAATGTCACGGGCATCCCGTAATCGGTAAACATCAGAAAGGTCAGGGTGCGCGTTTCAATTTCATGCCCTGGCACAACATGACGCACGATGGTTTGAAAAAACGTCTCGTCCGGAATCCAGGTTCTGCGAAAAAAGCGCATCACATCTTTGCGCTTGCGCGTGAAATCCAGCACCCATTCGATGGTCTTGCGCCGCAAGCACCACCACTGTGACCCGATCATCACTTCGATATCTTCGGGGATTTTACGGGTCCAGCCCATCCGTTGTTGCG
This sequence comes from Planktomarina sp., assembly GCA_049613825.1. Taxonomy (GTDB): domain Bacteria; phylum Pseudomonadota; class Alphaproteobacteria; order Rhodobacterales; family Rhodobacteraceae; genus Planktomarina. Next base: position 6,780 of record JBMZCY010000019.1, on the reverse strand, counting down.
CACGATACGCAAGATAGAACCGCTTTTTCTGTGTGCGTTCATTGAAATAATGGCGGTAAATTAACCGTTCTTCCTTCATGCCTGTCTTGATCCAGTCGCTTTCAAAATAATCAAAGCTTTCGATGTAATCGACATCTTTGGCATCAAGGAAGTTCTTCGAAAATTCAGCGGTTTTGATGGCCTGACAGTCCCCTGACACCATGTAAAAGTGGGTTGCATCAGGAAACGCATCATAGCCGGCCTGGACCGCATTCAAAGTTGCCTGAACCAGCGACCATTCCCCCCATCCACATTTTAACCGTTGTTTCGCAAAACAGATATTAGGATTGCCCGAAGTCCCTTCTTTGATCGCCCTGAACGCATCAGCAGGGGCGCTGCCATCGAAGTGAATGGAAACATAGTCACCAACAGCCGTCAAACAATCCGCCTGCTGAATAATTGCAGCAGGATCTTTGTGGCAGAGTAAAATAAATACAATTTTTACCATTATAGAAACATAAGCCCGTATATTGTTGGGATTGTTTACGTCACAGTACGTGAACAAGCGTTGAATAACCAACGATAGAATGTAACTTTGCCTCCATAAAGGCAATTTAAGTGGAATGAGGCCGCCAATGGGATTTCCCGGAACCTGGATGACTGAAAGCGAAAGCGTTGTGTACCGCGTGGTGCCCAAATGCGCGTGCTCAACCATTGGTCAGATTATGCATTATTCAGATCATGGTGAATTCTTTGATGGCGACATTCACGATGCCAACACAGGTATCCACAAATGGGCGCTGGATCATTCGCAAGCACCGATTGCCGCGAATGTACAAGCGAACAAAAGCTATGCGTTTACCTGTGTGCGTAACCCATACACGCGGATTCTAAGTTCGTTCTTTGATAAGATTTGCGGTGTACAGCGCAACGGAAAATATTATCGCGGCAACCTTGTGCCGTTGCTAATTCAGAAATACGGGATTGAGGTCGGTGATCCGCAAAACGGGTTTGAGTTTGATCAGATCAAATCCTTCCGTCGTTTTCTACTGTTTGCCCGTGACACCATCCGCTGGCGTAAACCGATGGAACCCGACATTCACTGGTCCGCGATGTCAGGCCATGTATCGACATTCATCACAAACGGCGGGCGGTATAATAAGATATTCTGGACAGAACAGTTTAACGACGGAATGGGCCAAGTGATGGACGCAATCCATACCCCGCAACCGGTAGACCTAAATGCAATCCCCCGCTTCAACGAATCCGAAGGCCATGGACCAAAGCGTCTGCATCCGGTTGAAGATTACTTCGACGATCTTTCAATGCATTTGGTCTATGAGATGTACAATCGTGACTTCAACCTGTTCAAATATGACTTCAAAGACCCGTCTAACAAAATGCCAATTGGCGAAATTGATCTGGACGAAGTGCACGCGAAACTGGGTGATTGATTAGGGCTCTGCCCACTTGAGCCTGTGGCTCAATTCACCCGAAGTATTTTTAGCAAACTGAATATAGGGGATGGTTGGAAGGCCATCCCTACGTTTTTAAGCAAGGCTGTTTTGTTGGAACAGATCTGCGATTGAAACTGCCGGACGCGGGCCGATATGACCGATGACTTCGCCAGCGGCGATGCAACCCATCTTGCCACATGTTTCCAAATCGCAGCCTTGAGTTAGGCCAAACAAGAAGCCAGCTGCGAATTGGTCCCCTGCACCAGTGGCATCCACCGGGGTTGTTGCCGTGACAGGTACATCAAACCGTGCTTCGCCATTTTGGATTGAGACACCTTTGTCAGAACGGGTGCTAACGACCAAGTTACAATCTTGGGCAGCTGCGGTCATCGCTGTGTCGAAATCGTCGGTTTGGTACAACGATTTGATTTCATCTTCGTTGGATAAGAAATAATCCAACGGGCCAGACACCAACTTGCGAAAATCACCACGGTGACGATCGACACAGAAAGGGTCAGACAAGGAGATTCCGGCGCGGGCACCTGCAGTGCGGGCCACATCTGCGGCTTTGTAGAAGGCGGCTTTCCCCGGACCTTTGTCGAACAAGTAGCCTTCGAGGAACAGGACATCGCAATCCGACATCACCTCGTTCGACACGTCAGCAGGGCCAAGATCGGACGAAATGCCGAGGTATGTGTTCATCGACCGTTCCCCATCCGGAGAGACGAAGATCATGGAACGGGATGTCGGCAGATCGAAGTTCTGGATTGGCTTATTCGGAAAGTCAGTCCCTTCAGCCACCAAGGTATTCGCATATGTTCGACCCAGTGCATCATCCGCGACGCGCCCCACGAAGGCAGTTTTCAGCCCCAATGATCCAAGGCCAGCGATGGTGTTTGCGACGGAACCGCCCGGTGCCTCGGTACGGTCGTCCATAGCGCCAAACAGGACCTCGGCACGGTCACGTTCGATTAGTTGCATGATGCCTTTTTCGATGCCCATATGGTCCAGAAACGTATCAGATGCTTTGGCGATCACGTCGGATACGGCATTGCCGATCCCAACAACTGCGTAAGATTTGGTCACTGGGTTTTCTCCTCAAACGGACATAGGTCTTTAATGATGCAGGCCCCGCATTTTGGTTTGCGGGCCACGCAGATGTAGCGCCCGTGCAGTATCAGCCAGTGGTGTGCGTGCAACTGGAAATCGGCAGGTATGTGGTCTTCGATGGCGCGTTCGACGTGATCCACCGTCTTGCCGGGGCAAATGCCCGTGCGGTTGCCTATGCGGAAGATGTGGGTGTCGACGGCTTGGGCCGGATAGGACCACCACATGTTCAGAACCACGTTGGCAGTTTTGCGGCCTACGCCGGGCAGGCCATACAAGGCCGCGCGGGAATTGGGGACGACGCCGTCATAGTCATCGACTAAAATTTTGGCGCATTTCATCACGTTCTTAGCCTTGGTTTTGTACAGACCGATAGACCGAATGTGTTCGACCAAAGCCTCCTCCCCCAAATCTAACATCTGTTGCGGGGTACTGACCTTGGCGAACAAAGCTTCGGTCGCTTTGTTCACGCCTTTGTCGGTCGCTTGTGCAGACAGGGCCACGGCCACCAGCAGAGTATATGCATTTGTGTGGTTCAATTCCCCCTTTGGTGCGGGATCACTGTCGCTGAACCGTTGAAAGATTTCACGAATGACGGGATAAGGAAGTTGCTTGGCCATAGTCCCTTCTATGCCCATCACCGCCCGCGCACAAACCCGCAAAATTCGGGTCGCCCAATCCAGCAAGCGCGTGATACCAAAATGCCATGACAGATGAATACAGCTACCACTACCAAGTGATCCGCCGCGCCATTGAGGTGATTGATGCCAGCGCAGCCCCCTTGCCCCTTGATGATCTGGCCACACAGATGGGCATGTCCCCTGCACATTTCCAACGGACATTTTCGCAATGGGCCGGTGTGTCCCCTAAGAAGTACCAGCAGTACCTGACACTTGATCACGCAAAGACGCTGTTGAAAGAACGGTTCACAACTTTGGAAACCTCCCATTCCGTTGGCCTATCCGGCACATCCCGCTTACATGACCTGTTCCTAAGATGGGAAGCGATGGCGCCAGGTGATTACGCCAAAGGCGGGGCAGCGTTGACGATCAAATGGGGCTGGTTCGACAGTCCGTTCGGGGACGCTTTGGTCATGGCAACCGACCGCGGCGTGTGCGGGTTGGCCTTTTCCGGTGAAACAGGGCGCGATGCAGCCATGGCGGATATGCGCAGCCGTTGGCCCAACGCCACTTATATGGAGGCTGCAGATGATATCGCAGCATGGGTGGAGGCTTTGTTCACGATGAAGGGCGAAGCCCCGTTGTCTCTGATCGGATCACCTTTGCAGATCAAAGTCTGGGAGGCGTTGATGGCGATCCCGTCCGGTCATGTCACAACCTATTCCGAAATCGCGCAGCACATTGGCAACCCGAAAGCATCCCGTGCGGTCGGGACAGCCGTGGGCCGCAACCCGATCAGCTGGTTCATCCCGTGTCACCGCGCCTTACGCAAATCAGGCGCATTGGGCGGCTATCATTGGGGCCTTCCGGTAAAACGGGCGTTGTTGGCATATGAGGGCGCGCAAGCGGACAGCCGCTAAGGAAAACCACAGCTATTGTCAGAGGGTCCCCCCATGCATACCTTTAAGGTCCCATGTCCACAGCCCTTCATACGAAAAGGAAATGGCAAATGACATTCCAACGCCCGACACTCAAACGTCCAATGGTCGCTTTGTCCGCAAGCGCACTTCTTCTGATCACAGCCTGTACAGATCCCGCACGGTTTGATCCCAACGCACCCGATGTGAACCAAACGCGCACTGGCGCAATTCTGGGTGGTATCACAGGCGCCATCGCAGGCGTCGGCGCGTCTGGTAGCGGTGACCAATTCAAAGGTGCGATCATCGGTGCCGCAGTTGGTGCAGGCGCAGGGGCCCTGATCGGCCAACGCCTTGACCAGCAAGAGGCCGACTTACGTGCCAGTCTTGGCAACAATCAGGTCCGGATCAACAACACAGGCGAACAGCTGATTGTGACTCTGCCACAGGATATTCTGTTTGCAGTGAACAGCTCAGACGTGCGTCCTGATCTGCGGCGTGATTTGGGTGTTCTGGCCAGCAACCTGCAGGCCTATCCGAATTCGCAAGTGCGCATCATCGGCCATACTGATAACACCGGGACCGCTGCGTTTAACATAGGCCTGTCCCAACGTCGCGCCGAAGCGGTGTCCAATGTGATGATCCAGAACGGCGTATCAGCATCGCGCATCAGGTCCATTGGGCGCGGTGAAGATGCACCTGTTGCGAACAACCTGACGCCAGAAGGCCGTGCACAAAACCGCCGTGTGGAACTGATTATCACACCGAACTAACCTTCAGGTTTGCGGTGCCTGCGGATTGGCCATATTGTTTGACCAATCCGAAAGGTTCGCCATGCCATTTCAAAAAATCGAAGCTGAAAAACTGTCTGACGCCGTTGTGCGTCAGGTGGAACATCTGATCTTGCATGGCATTCTAAAACCAGATGAGCGCCTACCTTCGGAACGAGATTTGGCAGAACAATTCGGCGTCTCCCGCCCCTCAGTTCGTGAGGCGCTTGGCGCTTTGCAAACATCCGGCCTGCTAACTGCGAAAGCAGGTTCCGGCGTCTATGTGGCAGATGTCCTTGGCAGTGCATTTTCCCCCGCCCTCAAACGCCTGTTCGCAGACCATGATGCGGCAGTGTTCGACTACATCGCCTTTCGCAAAGATTTGGAAGGGATGGCAGCAGAACGCGCCGCAATCTATGCAACGGATACCGACCTAAAAGTCATCAACGCCGCCTTTACCAAACTCGAAGCAACCCAAGGCAAATCAGCTGAAACTGAGGCATCCCTAGATGCCCAGTTCCATATGGCAATTTGCGAAGCGTCCCATAACGTCGTTCTCCTCCATATGCTCAGGTCCATGTATGACTTGCTGCAACAAGGCGTATTCTATAACCGGTCCAACATGTTTGACCGAACACAGGGAAGTCAGGCGCTCTTAGATCAACACCGCGCGATCAATTCAGCACTGCAGGCGCGGGATGCAGCGGGCGCCAAAGCCGCCGTTACAGAACATCTGGATTTTGTCGCACAAGCCCTGACAGATCAACGCAAACAGGATACAAACGAAAACATCGCGAAGCTGAAATTTGATCGTATCGGGGCGTAAGACATGTTCATCGGCCATCTACCCGCAGGCTATTTGGGACTTGTGATCACATCGCCGCACACCCCGTGGGCCAAACCGATCATCGCTGCGACGCTATTGGGCAGCATTGCCCCCGATTTGGATATGTTGTGGTTCACATTTATCGACAGTACGATCCACCATCATCACCTGATCACCCATCGACCGTTCACATGGATACTGACCCTCCTGTTAGGCCTCACGTTCAGATCAAAACTGATTTGTGCATTTGCAATTGGCGCACTGCTGCATTGCACTTTAGATACAATCGCAGGATCAGTCATGTGGTTATGGCCCATCAATGACGCTGCATTTCACCTAGTTACAGTGCAAGCGACCCATTCCCATTGGGCTCTCAGCTTTTTAAACCACTGGACGTTCAAAGTAGAAATCGCACTCACACTCCTCGCCACAATCATCTTCATCCTGCGCAGAAACAGGTTCAACCGGACGTCCTAACTCCTTCAATTTGCTCTAAAAACTTCGGGTGAATTGAGCCTCAGGCTCAAGAGGGCAGAGCCCTAAAAACAAACCATCATGCGCGCCGTAGGCGCTCCGCTTGACCAAACAAAAGCCCCACCGTTTCCGGCAGGGCTTTTTCATTCAATCAGCACTCAAAAAATCAGTGCAGCTTTTCACCAACAGTGGCGATTGCTTCGTCGATCAACGCATTGCCGTCTTTTGCAGTCATGTTGGACGCAATCAGTTGTTCTGCTGCAGCAACAGCCACAACAATCGCTTGATCACGCACTTCTTTCACAGCGCCAGCTTCGGCAGCAGCAATCTGATCTTCGGCAGCCGCAACACGGCGTGCAAAGGATGCAGCAATGTCAGCTTTCGCCTGATCCGCCGCAGCGGCAGCTTCTTCTTTCGCAGACGCCACAATCCGTTGTGCTTGTTCTTGCACTTCGGCCTGCTTACGCTCGAAAGATGCAAGCAATGCTTGCGCTTCTTCGCGCAGTTCTTTGGCTTCTTCCAGTTCCGCTTTGATAACCGCAGCGCGATCATCCAGCATTTTACCCAGCAGCTTTGGCACACCAAAATAAACAACGACCCCAACAAACAGCAAAAAGCCGAGTGTTACGA
>JBMZCY010000018.1:0-18815 GCA_049613825.1 Planktomarina sp. | reverse complement strand
ACCAACGGTTCTGGGGCCAAGACAAGATTGAAGATTTGGACCTGTACCTGTCAGGCAAACTCTAACCGGCGGCGACCGACCCCTATTTTCTTTATGCCAAATATACTTCGGAAGGGATTTGAAAGGGAAGGCTGGCCTTGCCTTCACGCCGCCTGCGCAAGGCCAAATAGATACAGCCACGCGGCACGCGTGACATTTCTTTAGTAGAAATTCTGCGGATCAATATCGATGGACAAGCGTAGTGATGATGGCAATTTGAACTGTGCCACCCACGCAACTAACGCCCCCTGTATCGGCGCAGTCTTCGATGCCTTCACCAACAACCGCACCCGATGCCTGCCCCGTATCCGCGCAATCGGCGCGGGGGCAGGCCCGAACACTTGCGCCCCAATCTTGGTCAGCGGCACCACATTCTGCGCCATCGCTTGCCCCACATCAAATACTTCCTGCACATCCGGCGAAGACAGGACAATGCCTGCCATACGACCGTACGGAGGCACTCCGGCCAGGCGACGTTCAGTCGCCTCAGCCTCCCAGAACCCTTCTTCGTCACCAGACAAAATGGACTTAATCACCGGATGTTCTGGCTGATGGGTCTGCAAATACGCCTTACCCGGCTTATCCGCACGCCCCGCACGGCCCGCAACCTGACGCATCAATTGGAACGTGCGTTCAGCAGCACGTAGATCTCCACCTTGCAGGCCTAAATCCGCATCAATCACCCCAACCAGTGTCAGCAGCGGAAAGTTATGCCCCTTCGCCACCAGCTGAGTCCCGATGATAATGTCAGCCTCTCCCGCCGCTAACGACTCAATCTGTGCCTTCAATGCGCGGGCGGATGAATACATATCCGACGACAATACTGCGACACGGGCGTCGGGGAAAAGGGCAGTCACTTCCTCCCCCAAACGCTCAACCCCCGGTCCGACTGGGGCCAGACGGTCTTCGGCTTCACAATGTGGACACACAGTCGGAATAGGTTTCGTTTCCCCACATTGGTGACACATCAACCGTTTGAGAAACCGGTGTTCAACCATCCGCGCATCGCAATCATCACAACCGATTTGCTGACCGCAGGCACGGCACACCGTTACGGGCGCGAATCCACGGCGGTTGATGAACAGCAAGGATTGTTCGCCCAACGCCAATCGTTCTGTCACCAAACGCTGCAAGGTCGGCGACACCCAGCGGTCGCCTGCAAGCGTTTCAGCCCGCATATCAATCGCGTGCATGTCGGGCATTTGCGACGCACCGAAGCGGGACTTCAATTCAAGGCGCTGATACTTGCCTGCCTCAACATTCGACCAGCTTTCCAAACTGGGCGTGGCAGAGGCCAGAACCACCTGCGCCCCAACCATCGACGCACGCAGAACCGCCATATCGCGGGCGTTATACAGAACACCGTCTTCCTGTTTGTACGACGTGTCATGTTCTTCATCGACCACGATCAGGCCCAAATCCTGATACGGCAGGAACAACGCAGACCGTGCACCCACGACCAGTTGCGCATTCCCCTGCCCGACCATCTTCCACGTCCGACGGCGTTCAGTCATGGTGACACCGCTGTGCCATTCGGCGGGCTTTGCACCGAACCGCGCCTGCACACGGGTCAAAAATTCAGCTGTCAAAGCAATCTCTGGCAACAGGACCAGCGCTTGCCGACCTTGTTCTAAACAAGCCGCGACAGCCTCCAGATACACTTCGGTCTTACCCGATCCAGTCACACCTTTCAGCAATGTCGTCTGATACTTCCGCGCTTTTGCTGCCTCTCGCAATTTCGCAACGGCCCCTGCCTGATCCTCGGACAGCTCCTTCGAAGGCAATTCAGGATCAAGGTGCGAGAACGGCAGATCACGCGGGGTGGCCACCTCCAACACTGCGCCAGATTTCACCAAACCCTTTACCACAGAAGACGTCACATCAGCCGCCTCGGCCAATTCCTTCAACGTAAATGCCAACCCACCGTATTCTTCTAACGCCGCAATAACCTTATTCCGCGCATCCGTCATACGTGCAGGACGATCAGACCCCAACCGATATACGTGCCGCATCGATGGCGGATCGCCCAAACCGGGCGCACGGGTCGCCAAACGCAGCATCGCAGACATGGGCGTCAACGTGTAATCAGCGGCCTTTTGCAAGAACGTCCGCATGGCCGTATCCATAGGGGCGACGTCCAGAACACGGATCACCGACCGCGTTTTGTTATAGTCATAGTCCCCAACACCCTTCCCCCACACAACACCCATCACTTTGCGCGGGCCCAAGGGTACTTCGACAAACGCACCCAGAAAGCAGCCACCTTCGGGTGCTTTATAATCCAGTGCTTTGTCCAACGGTTGCGACGTCAACACGGCGACAAGGTCACCTTCGTGGAAAAACAGAGGGGTTTCGGCGGGTGTGTGCATGGGATAAGTGATGCCCAACCCCAACCTTAGGTGCAAGGACAACACACATGAAATTCTTCGTAGATTCCGCAGACGTCGACGCAATCAAAGAACTGAACGATCTGGGCATGGTCGATGGGGTCACAACGAACCCGTCCATCATTCTGAAATCCGGCCGTGACATCATGGAAGTCACGAAAGAGATTTGTGATCTGGTCGACGGCCCCGTGTCCGCCGAAGTGGTCGCATTGGAAGCAGACGCCATGATCGCAGAAGGCCGCAAACTGGCCGAAATCGCGGACAACATCACCATCAAACTGCCCCTGACTTGGGACGGCTTGAAAGCGTGTAAAGTGCTGACCGACGAAGGCCGTATGGTCAACGTGACCCTGTGCTTTTCCGCCAACCAAGCGCTTTTAGCTGCCAAAGCAGGTGCGACATTCATCAGCCCGTTTATCGGTCGCTTGGATGACATCAATCTGGATGGCATGGAATTGATCGAAGACATCCGTACGATCTATGACAACTACGGCTATGAAACTCAGATTTTGGCAGCATCCATCCGCACCGTGAACCACGTCACAGACAGCGCACGGATTGGCGCGGACGTTATCACTGCACCGCCATCCGTTATCAAAGCATTGGCCAACCACCCGCTGACAAACGCCGGTTTGGACCAGTTTATGAAGGATTGGGCAAAAACAGGGCAGCAAATCCTGTAAGACTATGCTATGTGTCTGCCAACAGAGTGGGACAACCCGCCGTTGGCAGACATAAGAGGCAGTGATGACAGCAGCAGAAACCCTGCGCGTTGATCCAAATTTACGTGAAAAAGTGCTTTCCGATCCAGAATTAATTCTGGACGACCCCGACCTGATGGCGGCCCTTGTATCGGCCCACGAAGGGTTAATGGGTGAAAATATTGTCGACATGCGCGGCATGGCCATGCACCGACTAGAGGCGCGATTGGATCGCCTTGAAGACACCCACCGCAACGTGATCGCCGCCGCCTATGACAATCTGGCAGGCACAAACCAAATTCACCGCGCCGTGTTGCAGGTGTTGGAACCAACAGAATTTCCCGAATTCCTCAATGTGTTGAAGAACCAAATCGCCGAAACCCTGCGCGTTGACTTCATCAAGCTGGTTTTGGAAACAGGCCAAGCGGCCCCACAACCGACGTTGGACGACTATGCCGACATTCTGGTCCCCGCCCCTGCAGGCTTTATTATAACCTATCTGCAAGGCAGCCGTCGCCGTGCGTCATCAAAGGTTATCCTGCGTCAGGTGCAGGCCGATGATGATTTGATCTATGGTGAAAATGCCGGCTTCATTCAGTCCGAGGCATGTTTGAAACTGGATTTCGGCCCCGGCACCATGCCCGGTCTTTTGGTTCTGGGATCAGACGATCCGCATCAGTTCAGCCCATCCCAAGGCACTGATTTACTTACCTTCTTCGCCTCCAGCTTTGAACGGGCCATGCGCCGCTGGTTGGCATGATCGAGATTTCCCCGGCCGCCCGCGATGCACTGGCGCGGTGGTTGGCGCATGAAAGTGCGTTAAAGGGATTGGCGGTGAAGACCGTGAATGCGTATTCGGCAGATGTGCGTGGCTTTATTGCGTTCATGACACTCCACAAAGGTGAACCGCAGGGTTTGGGTGCCCTATCCGACCTCAGCATACGCGACATGCGATCATGGATGGCGTCGGAACGTGGTCGCGGTGTTGGGCCGCGCAGTTTAGCCAGAACGCTGAGTGCCGTGAAAACCTTCTTCCGCTGGTTGGCGAGTAACGAAGGCGTAGACCCAACAGCGGTCTTATCGGCTCGGTCACCCAAGTTCGATAAAAAACTACCCCGTCCTTTGGCCGAAGATGCAGCGTTTGCGATAATTGATGCCGTGTCAGACACCACGCGTGAGGATTGGATGGGTGCACGGGACACTGCCATCATGGTCCTGCTATACGGCTGCGGTTTGCGGATATCCGAGGCGCTTGGCTTAACAGGTGCAGACATTCCCTTAAAAGACGTGCTGCGGATTACAGGCAAAGGCGGCAAGGTCCGCTTGGTTCCTGTCCTGCCCCAAGCACATGACGCGGTTGAGCGGTATCTGGCACTGTGCCCCTATCCGATGGATCCCGACACTGCGATCTTTCGAGGTACCCGTGGCGGCGCCCTAAACCCACGCCAAGTGCAGAAAAATATGGCGCAGGCACGGATGGCTTTGGGCCTGCCTGCCACTGCAACCCCCCACGCAATGCGCCATTCGTTCGCCACACACCTGTTGAATGCAGGCGGCGATCTGCGGACGATCCAAGAACTGTTGGGCCATGGCAGCTTATCGACAACTCAAGTCTACACCGGCGTCGACACCGCAAGGTTAATGGAAGTCTACGACAATGCCCATCCAAAAGCGAAAACCTGACGGATAGACAAACGCCTAAATTTCGACCATGTAGCGTAGATGGATATCCGCACCAAAGCTTTAGCTGTTCACCTGTTCACCGCCACCGGCGCGGTGTTCGCGATGCTTGCCATGTTGGCCGCCGTAAAAGGCGCATGGGACATTATGTTCCTGTGGTTGGTCGTGGCCTTTATCGTCGATGGGATCGACGGCCCGCTGGCACGACGGTATGAAGTGAAAAAGAACGCAGGTGAATTCGATGGCGTTCTGTTGGATTTGATCATCGACTACCTGACTTACGTCTTCATTCCAGCCTACGCACTGTTCGCAAGCGGGTTGATGTCAGGCTGGACCGGATGGGCTGCAATCATCGTGATTACCTTCGCCAGCGTTATGTATTTTGCAGATACACGCATGAAAACAAAGGATAATTCCTTTAGCGGCTTTCCCGGATGTTGGAACATGTTCATCCTTGTCATGTTCGCAACAGCGCCAAACCACTGGATTATTCTGGTATTGGTCGCCATGATCACAGTATCGATGTTTCTACCGATCAAATTCGTACACCCCGTCCGAACCGAGCGTTTCCGCAACATCACACTGCCCATGGCAATCGCGTGGGTTGGCTTTGCAATCTGGGCCGCGTGGGGGAACTTCAACGTGCATCCGATTGCAAACATCGGTCTGATCGTCACGTCAATTTACCTGTTATGTGTCGGTTTCGTTCAACAAATGACCGAAGACTAAAGCCGCGTCAGCATCACGCCTGTCACGATCAAAGCACCCGCCAGTGCTTTGCCTTTGGTCATCGCGTCCCCGAACACCAGCCAGCCAATCAGCACTGCAAACAGGATCGACGTCTCACGCAAGGCTGTGACCAAAGCAATCGGCGCTTGGGTCATCGCCCAGACGACAATTGCATAAGCGGCGAAGGAGGCGACGCCTGCCAGAAACCCGTTCCAATAGTGTTTTGCACTGCGCGGCAACACAGCAACTCCACGTACTGCAACAATCGCTGGCAGGTAAAAAATCAATGAAAACAACAGCAACCACGATACATAGGCAAATGGATCACCCATAACCCGTGCGCCCAAACCATCGACCAGTGAATAGCCAGCGGTTGCCGTCGCAGACCCCAGCGCCAGTGGAATCAGCTTACGATCTTCACCGGATGCGAACACGCCTTGAGCCATCAACAAGATACCCGCGCCCAGAACGATGATCCCAATCAAGTCGAATTGCCCGATGGGGTCGAACGCAAAGATCAGCGTTACAATCAGCACCATCATCGGGGCAGCCCCGCGCGCAATAGGATAAACGCGACTCAGATCGCCACGCTCATACGCGAAACCGAGGAACAATTGATACGCCATATGGATGATCCCCGACGCGATCAACCACAGCCAAACCTGTCCGCTGGGCAGCGTCACGAAGGGGATAATACACAGGCCCACAACCGACTGGCCCATAGTCATGGCCAGCATTGCAGTCTGCTTGTCCGCCCCCGTTTTGATCATCGCATTCCATGACGCATGCAAAAATGCGGCGGCCAGAACGGCGATGAAAACGGTGAATGTCATGGGGCAAGCTTTCGGAAAAAGGTCGTGTGGAAACTGTACGATTTATGCGTACAAAATGTACACATGCAGAAACGGGTCTCAGAAATCTGAATTTGGTACGCATAAATCGTACGATTTCACTAAATCAGAAATCCGGCAGCCCCTTCCAGCTTCAACAACGCCACTTTCGTCTCGACCCCGCCTTTGCCGCTGTAGCCGACCAACCCTTTTGCCCCCATCACGCGGTGACATGGCACGATGATCGGAATGCGGTTTGACCCGCAGGCCTGCCCCGCCGCTTGGGCCGAAATGCCGGTTGCTTTGGCGATGTCACCATAGGTGCAGGTGTCACCGTAAGGGATGTCGCACATGGCAGTGGCAAAGCGTTTTGCGAAGTCAGATTTGAAACCCGCGAGAGGAATGTTGAAGGTGGTAAGTGAGCCATCGAAATAGGCGTTGAGTTGGTTGGCAATATCCAAACCCAAACCAGAGGTCGGCGCAGGTTCAGCCCCACCCCAATCCAACGCAACCAAGGCATCATCATCAAGGGTTATTGTCAGTGCGCCAAAAGGCGACGGAACAGAGTATTTCATTGGACCTCCGACAACGGTTGGGTCTGCCGAAAATCACCCATCAATACGACCGCAGTGGTTTCGTCGATTAGATCAAAAGTCATCATTTACAACGGCCCCCACATTTCCCGATTATAGGGCCCGCGACGGAACCCGTTCACCGGCGGGTCGCGATCAACCCGCACCCCTTGTTCGGTCAACGCATCAATCCCTTCAAGCTGCTGGGAGGCGGACACCCCAACCGCAATCAAGGCCTTCAGCCCAACCAATGGAACCAAACTATCGATCTGGGCGTCCACGCCCCAAAAGGCGCGTAAATCCTGCAAAGTAGACAGATTCCCCAATGCCCCGACGTTGGATCGCATCAAGAACAACACCTGCAAAGTGGAAGGCAAGGTAACCCGCGCAAAACCATCTAAATCACAGTCGTCCAAGCCCAGACGTTCCAACCGTTCACACGATGACAGGCAATGAAGCCCCGTTGGGCGTGTCCCACTTACCCCCAATCGTTCCAGATTTCCCAAGGGACCAAGCTGTGTCAGGTCAATGTCCCCAGACCAACACAGGTCCAATTCGACAAGGTTCGGATAACGGTTCAGATCAACCGCATCCGGTGCCAAACAATACGGCAGGATCAGCCTTTCCAATGTATCTGACCGACCCAGCGCCCTGATCTGTTCCGCAGTCAAACCGAACGCACTGAACGTCTTTAACTTTGGCAAATCCGCCAGATTCAGCTGGCCAGACAATGGCGTTTCATCCAGCTCCAGAACCTCTAATTCACTCAAATTTGCAAAGCAGCCAAGATCAGCACTGACATTATTCCAGCCATGAAGGCGGTTCAGCTTAGGAAGGGACGGCATTTGATCAAATGTAACCGCTGCTGAATTCAGGTTCAGGTAATTCAGCGATTGGAAATGCTGCAACGCGGGCAGCGTAACACCCGACGTCTTCGCAAAATTCAGGCCATCACATTCGATCAGATGATGGATAAAGGACTGGCCGGTTTTGTCCAACGTGGCCACCCCTTGCTTCAGGTCGGGCGTGGCAAGGGCATCATTGATGTCCTTGGGAAACACGTCGGCGTCAGACTGCATTCCCAGAACAAAGTTCCCGCGATCAATGTCCTGCAGCAAAGGATGCTTTCGTTTGAACCCCATAGATCACCCCCAAGGATTGCCCCACACCCGACCTGCTGCCGGATGCGGGGGATATCAGTTAGGTCAACGCGTCTTCGCAGCGGCCACACACACCGTCGTGCGCGTGGGTGCCAACATCAGGCAAGATCTTCCAGCAACGTGCACATTTTTCGCCATCCGCTTTGTGGAATACTGCTGCGATGCCATCAACATCCGGCATGGTGAACGCATCTGCGGGGGCTGCATCTGTGGTAACAGTCACATCAGACACGATGAACAGATCGGCCAATTCCAAACCGCCCAGAACGGCAGCTGTTTCCGCATCGACGTACACCATCGGGGCTGCTTCTAGCGAAGACCCGATAACTTTCTCACGTCGCTGAACTTCCAACGCACCAGTCACCACGCGGCGAACCCTGCGGAGAACAGACCACTTCGCGGCAAGATCAGTGTCCAACCAAGTCGCCGGAGTCTCAAACATATCGACCAAATGCACCGACGATTCATCACCCGGATTCCGTTCCAGCCAGACTTCTTCCATCGTGAAGACAAGGATCGGGGCCAGCCATGTGGTCAGGCGGTTGTACAAGATATCCAGTACCGTCCGCGCCGCACGGCGTTCCGGCGTATCGCCGTCACAGTACAGCGTGTCCTTGCGAATATCGAAATAGAACGCGGACAGATCAACGGTCGCGAACTGGAACAGCGCTTGGAACACGCCTTGGAAATCGAACTTCGCATATCCTTCGCGGACCTGCACATCCAATTCCGCCAAACAGTGCAGAACCCAACGTTCGAGTTCCGGCATATCCGCCGCTTCGACCCGATCTGCTTCCGTAAAGTCGTTCAACGACCCCAGCATAAAGCGCATGGTGTTGCGCAAACGACGATAGGAATCTGCCACGCCTTTCAGGATTTCAGGCCCGATCCGCATGTCACCAGTGTAGTCGACCTGAGCAACCCACAAACGCAGAATATCCGCACCGTACTGCTGCACAACCTTTTCCGGTGCCACTGTGTTGCCGACCGATTTGGACATCTTCATGCCCTTGTCGTCCAGCGTGAACCCGTGGGTCACAACGTTGCGATACGGTGCGCGGCCCGTGGTGCCGACGGATTGCAGAAGCGAGGAATGGAACCAGCCACGGTGTTGGTCGGTGCCTTCCATATAGACGTCTGCGATGCCGTCTTCGGTTCCGTCTTCACGGTCACGCAAGGTAAACGCGTGGGTCGAGCCTGAGTCGAACCACACGTCCAACACGTCGATCACTTGGGTGTAGTCATCCGGGTTCACGATGCCGGACAGGAACCGTTCTTTCGCCCCGTCTTCGTACCACGCATCTGCGCCTTCGACCTCAAACGCTTCGACGATCCGAGCATTCACTTCATCATTCCGCAGCAAGAAATCATCCGCCGTCGGCAGCGTGTCTTTCTTGGTGAAACAGGTCAGCGGTACGCCCCAAGCGCGTTGACGGGACAGTACCCAATCGGGACGCGCCTCCATCATCGAATGCAGGCGGTTGCGGCCGGACTGTGGCGTCCAGTTTACGTTATCAATTTCGGTCAGCGCCCGTTCACGGATCGTCTTACCGTGGGTGTCCATGCCATCGCCCACGTTCTGATCAATCGCTGCAAACCACTGCGGCGTGTTGCGATAGATGATCGGTGCCTTCGAACGCCAAGAATGCGGATACGAGTGCTTCACTTTCCCCCGCGCCAACAGGCCACCCACTTCGACCAGCTTGTCGATCACCGCCTTGTTCGCGTCACCTTCGCCGCCCTTGCGGTTCAGGATGTATTTACCACCAAAGAACGGCAGGTCTTTGCGATACGACCCGTCGTCCATGACGTTGTAGGTGATGACCTGCTGCAACATGTTCAGATCACGGTACAGTTCATACTCCTCCATCCCGTGGGACGGGGCGCAGTGGACAAAGCCTGTGCCTTCGGTGTCGGTCACAAAATCAGCCGCGCGGAAATCGCGGATATCGTCCCATTCGCCGTCTGAGCCTTCGGCGCCGTGAAGAGGGTGTTTAAGACCCAATTGTTCGAGGTCAGATGTCGGAACGTCACGAACACGCACATACATGTTAGGATCAAGTCGAGCTTTAGCCATAACGTCAGATGCAAGGTTATCCGCTAGAATAAATTCTTCGCCCACGCTTGCCCAGCATTCATCAGGGCAGGCTACTATTTTGTATAGACCGTAAGAAATACTCTCTCCGAAAACGACTGCTTTGTTGGATGGAATGGTCCATGGGGTCGTGGTCCAGATTACGACCTTTGCACCACGATACTTTTCATAAACTTTCTCTGCATCGGTCGGTGAACCAGCAAACGAATTTGAGTCATCCAAGAACTTCACAGTCTCAGTAAAATGCGGTCGCGCCACTTCAAACTTCACCCAAACCGTAAAGCTGTCCTTGTCGTGGTACTCGACCTCGGCCTCGGCCAGTGCGGTCTGCTCAATCGGGGACCACATGACGGGCTTGGACCCTTGGTACAGCGTGCCGTTCATCAGAAACTTCATGAACTCCTCGGCGATCACGCGTTCGGCGTGGAAGTCCATCGTCAGGTACGGTTTCGCCCAGTTACCGGTGATGCCCAGCCGCTTGAATTCATCGCGCTGTATGTCGACCCACCCTTCCGCGAACTTGCGGCATTCACCACGGAATTCGTTGATCGGAACGGCATCCTTATTCTTACCCTTCTTGCGGTACTGTTCTTCGATCTTCCATTCGATTGGCAGACCGTGACAATCCCAACCCGGGATATAACGTGCATCGCGACCCATCATCTGGTGCGACCGGACGATGATATCCTTGATAGTTTTGTTCAGTGCGTGACCGATGTGCAAGTGGCCGTTGGCGTAAGGTGGGCCATCGTGCAAAGTGAACGGCTCACGGGATTCACCATCTTTGCCCTTTTGGGCAAGGGCCTTCTTGCGAAGTTCATCATAAACCCCGATCTGCGCCCATTTTTCCAACCAGGCAGGTTCACGTTTCGGCAGGCCCGCCCGCATTGGGAAATCGGTTTTAGGCAGGTTTAATGTATCTTTGTACTCAGGCGCATCAGCCATGGAAATCTCTATCTATTTGGGGGTGCTTGGATCATTTTCCGGCGTACAATCGTAACGCCTGTGCCCGACAACTGTGGTTACAGCGCCGGGGATATAATTCGAATAATGATCAAATGCTGGTTCATCTTGCGGTGGGTTATAAGCAGGCGCATACCTAAGGACAAGTCTAAGGAGGTGCCCCATGAAAATTGGAATTGCAGGTGCAGGGATTGGTGGTTTGGCCGCAGCAGCATTGTTGCACGATGGCGGGCATCAGGTCACGGTGTTCGACCAATTTGATGCGCCTAAACCTGTGGGATCAGGATTGGTCATCCAGCCAGTGGGTCAAAGCGTTCTGCACCGTATCGGCGTGCGCGACGCAGCTTTGGCCGCAGGGGCCCCGATCCACCGTATGTTCGGAACCAATGCACGCGGATGGCGGGCGTTGGACGTTAAGTATGGCATCAAAGGGGACGGAGTCTTCGGCCTTGGCATCCACCGATCCGGCCTGTTCGACGTGTTGTTCAACGCCGTGAAAGAACGCGGGATCGAATTGGTATCGGCGTTTGAGGTCACAGGTCGCAATGACCAAATCCTGACCGCAGCAGACGGACGCACTGCTGGTCCGTTCGATTTGATTATCGATGCCCTTGGCAGTCATTCCGCGCTGTCTTCGTTGAAACCCAAAGCGCTGGATTACGGGGCGGTCTGGGGGACCGTCGATTGGCCAGACACCAATCTGCCCGCCGATCAGTTGTCTCAGAAATACGATGGCGCGAAACACATGGTCGGCGCGATGCCGTGCGGCCATGGCAAGGCGGCGATATTCTGGTCCCTGCCCGTGGCGTCGCATGATGATTTCCGCGCTGCTGGATTAGACGCTTGGAAGGCCGACGCAAACGCCCTGTGGCCGGATTTCAAACCGTTCACCGATCAGATCACGGACTTGGATCAAATGACCTTCGCCGCGTACAGCCACGGCACAATTGCGCAAGCTTGGGCCACAGGCATTGCGCATATTGGTGACGCGGCCCATCGGGCCAGCCCGCAGTTGGGGCAAGGGGCGAATATGGCGTTACTGGATGCGGCAGCACTGGCGTGGGCGGTTGGAAAATACGAAGGCAATGCAGCACTGGCGGCATTCGGCAAAGCCCGCAAGCGACACATTGCCACGTATCAGGGCATCAGCCGCGTATTCACACCGATGTATCAATCCGGCAGCACGGTCCTGCCTTGGATACGCGATTACGTGCTATTTCCCCTGTCCCGCATTCCCCCTGCGCCGCTGATCCTGACACAGCTGGTGCGTGGGCAGTTGGTTTGGCCGATGCGGAAACCTTAGGCTTTGTCGGACATAAATAGGCCTGCCATGGCACGGGCAGTCACGCTGGTCACTTTGGGCGGTTTTACAGCTTGAAATGGCAGGGGACGGCAAACCTCAATTGCTGCAACACCGACCCGTGCGGTTAAGGCCCCGTTGATGACCCATTCGCCAAATTTGCGCGAAAACTTGGACATGATGCCACCACCTGCCGCGTGACTGATGATGTCATCCCCCACGGCCACGGCCCCCGTGGCAACCAAATGGGCCAGCACGGAACGGGTCAGGCGCAGATTGCCTAGGGTACCACTGCGCCCCTCATAAATCTCGGCCACTTGGCGGATCATGCGCAGGTTCGATGTCAGGGCCGCAAACACATCCGCCAGCGCCAAAGGCACAAGGGCAGTGACCGTGGCAACTTGGCGTGACGCGGCTTCAACTTGCTTCACAGCAGCCGCATCCAAAGGCGTGAGGATCGTCGTTTCAGCAAGCCCCAGCAGACCATCCGCATCAAATACATCGGCCTTTTGTTCATTAAACCGTGTCAGGCCCCATTCAGCATCCGGACGGCGCTTATAAATATTCACCACATCTGCCACCACAGTCCGTGCCAGTTTCAGATCTCCATCAGCATGGGCCACAACTGCACGTTTCTGCAGGCGATCCACGCGGGACAGGCGCATCAACGCACGCAATTCTTTGATGATAATCAGCAGACAGACAAACAGGAACAAACCCAGCAAACCCATCGCGACAAGGCCCAGAATAGGGTTCTGCGCGATAAGGCCTGTGATGAAATTGTACGCCGCAACCGATATCCCGAACCCGATCAACGCCAACAGCAGACGCCAGAACCAACGGGCCAGAATGCTCGGCTTACGGGCTGCAACTGCTGCCGCAACTTGCACGGTTGTCTGGGGCGCGGATTGTTCGGGAATAGGTGGGGCGTCCGATGGTGACGGTGTGTCATCATCCAAGTCAACGACCACGGGTCCTTGTCGTTTGGTCATAGCAAATCCCCCATCAAAAATTGCAAAGCCTTGTCCATACGAATGTGCGGCGGGCCATCGCCCGCCCCCACTTTCATCGTCGGTGGGCCAAAGCGCATGGAGGCGATTGGGCCAGCCTCCCACTCATCAGCGCCTTTGCGTGCCTCGGCCAGAATTGCTGTCGGTGACGAGGGCATATCGCCGGGATAGTAAGCAGCATTCTTACCCGTTTCCAAAATCTTACCCTGCACCGCAGGCAGATTGTCCCCCACCGTCGTCTCGGTCGTCGTACGCAACGCGGCAAGTGACATGGCCTGCGTTTTCGCCCCGCTGAAATCCGCACGGTCCCGTGCGTTGGCAGTCATAGCGCCGATCAAATCTGTTAACGCAGGGTGTTGTTCGTGGTGCAAGTGGTCTGCCTTGGTTGCCGCAAACAGAATACGTTCAACCCGTTTACCCAGTAAAACTTCCTGCAAGAACCCGTTCCGACCAGGACGAAAGGCAGTTAGAATATCGCCCATCGCCTTTTCCAGATCCGCCAGCGCATCAGGTCCATTCGCCAGTGCCTTCATCACGTCAACCAGCACAACCTGACGATCCAACTTTGCGAAATGATTGCGGAAGAACGGGCGAACGACGCGGGATTTATAAGCCTCGAACCGTCGTTGCATTTCGGTCCGTAGGGATCTGCGATCTGCCTCGCCTTCGGGCAATGGCGCAAACGTCAACGCGGGTGATCCGGCCAGATCACCCGGCAACAAAAACCGCCCTGGCGTACAGTTCGCATAGCCATTAGCACGGGCGGTTTGCAGATAATCGGCATAGGCCGCAGCCAAGGTTCCCGCCGTCACATCATCGAATTTTGCACTACAATCAACTGTGGAAAGCAGGCCCAGAAACGCGCCCGCCTCAACCCGTTTTTGAGCAGTCGCCAATGCCTCGGCCGCCCAATCGTCGTAAGTTTTATCCAGCAGAGCGAGGTCCAGCAACCATTCACCGGGATAATCAATGATGTCCAAATGTACGGTTTGCAATCCCTGCAACCCACTTAGAAAACCCGTCGGGCGTATCTTCAAAGACAAGCGCAATTCAGACACGGTGCGCGTCCCATCAGGCCACTGCGGGTCGGGTCCCAACATCGTGTCCAGATGGGATTCATAGTCAAACCGCGCCACGGTGTCATCGGGTTGAGGTTGTAGATACGCCGCCTCAATCACTCCGTTTGCCACTGCGGCCAGTTGGGGCATACGGCCCCTATTCAACAGGTTCGCGACCAGTGATGTGATGAACACCGTCTTGCCTGCGCGGGATAATCCAGTGACGCCAAGGCGAATGGTTTGGTCCCCAAACAAGCCCGATACCGCAGATGCAGAACCGCTAAGGCTGCGCCGGACGACATCGGATGCAGATTTGATGGCCATGATTTCGCTTTCCCTTGGTCCCCCACCACATAAGTGTGCCGGGTGGGTCTGCCTAGCCCCATGGTCTCACATGCACCGCTTTTCCCCGCTGCATTAATCCGTTAGGGCAGCTTCATGCCAAGATATGCTTTGAAAATTGAATACAACGGGGACGGGTTTTGCGGATGGCAACGCCAGAACGACCAACGCACTGTGCAGGGCGAAGTTGAAGCCGCACTACGCATCATCGACCCGTCCGTCGAAGGCATCATCGCCGCAGGCCGGACCGACACAGGCGTGCACGCGCTGGGGCAAGTGGCACATGTTGATCTGGCGAAAGACTGGAAGCCTGAGAAAATCATGGGCGCCGTGAATTACCACCTGCGCCATGTCCGCGTGTCGATAATTGCAGTCGCCCCCGTGGCCGAAGATTGGAGCGCGCGGTTCAGTGCAGGCGAACGCCAATACCTGTTCCGATTAGTCTGTCGCCGTGGACCATTAAGCCATGATGCAGGGCTGGCTTGGCGCATTGGGCATCAGTTGGATGTACCTGCCATGCGGATCGGGGCAGGTCATTTGATCGGGTTGCATGACTTTACGACGTTCCGGTCGACCCATTGTCAGGCGGCATCCCCTGTCAAAACCATTGACGAGATTACGATCACCGAACACGATTACCCGAACGGGGCCGAAATCCGATTCTTCCTGCGCGCCCGCAGCTTTCTGCACAACCAAGTTCGCAGCATCGTTGGCAGTTTGGAACGTGTGGGATCGGGCGGATGGGCGCCGGATCGGATGGCCACTGCGCTCGCGGCAAAACAACGATCCGCCTGCGGACCCGTGTGCCCGCCAGACGGATTGTACCTGTCCCATGTGGTCTACGAAGACGACCCGTTTTAATCGTTGTCGGTCAAGCCCGCCCCTGCACCAGAAAGACGCGAGGCATCGGTTTCAGGCACATAAGTTTTTGAAGCCCAACGGTTCAATCGCTGCCATAAAGCGTCATCTATTATCGCCCGTTGCGGCAGAGGATTGGCAGACGTACCAAGAGTAAAAACCGCCCCATCACTTCCATCAGGTGCTACGTGCAGCCCTTGAGTTCTGGCAAAGCCCTGTACACAAGCGCAATTGGCATCCATCGGCGACAAAACGGCCTCGGCAGCGCCGCCCTTCAACGCATCAACGACCAATGGCCCATCGCGGAACAGGTGTGCTTTGGTGATCTTCAAGCCAGTTCCGGTTGTCACCACAGCGGCCTCGGCCGGAGTATCCAAATGATCCAAAAACGCAGTTAGAACTGCGTTATCCGCACAACGTGACAGCATCTGCGCCATGTGATCGGCCTGCCCTGTCGGCACACCTGCCCCACGTCCAGCTTTGTAGGCCGTACCATAAATCTCGTTCCCTGAACGGTCTGTCGCGGTCATTGTCCGAACGCCGCCAGCCAGACCTGATCGGTCATTGTGCCCTGTTCTATGTCTTTCGCCAATGGTGCCCCCTGTCCCAACGATATCCGCGTCCACAGTTTGGATTTAGGATCAAATTTCGACGCGCCAAAGAACGACAGCTTGCAGCGCAGCATGTTGATCGGGTGAGTGGTGTCTGCGATCAAGTTGTCCTGAATTTCCGAATAGGGCAGCGCGGCCATCAGTTGCAGCCGTTCGACCGCCATTCGGTGTTGGGGATGGTGCGCCAGGAACGCCCAGACCGGACCCGTCGCCCCTTGCAGATCATCACCCAATTCGGCCATGCGGCGGGCGATATCCAATGGGCTTTCCCAATCTGCACCCTCTTCCGCGTGACGGTTCCCCAGGCGCGGCTCCAGCTTGGATTGAGAAACATACCAGAATTGCGCGGTTTGGTCTGCGGCATTGAAATCAGTGGTCGTCGCAAAGCGGGCAATGTCGTGCAACGTGGCCTGCAACGCAGTGCAATCTTGCGTAAGATCGGGTGTCGTTTCAGGGATCTTGGCCAGTTGATCGGTCAGATCATCGACCAGATCACCCGCGCCTTCGATGGCCCACGCAATTAGTAATTCTTCGAAATCAGGCGTGTCGGCCTGTTCGATCATCCTTCGCAAAGCATCGAGGCCCGTCAAGGTATCACCCGTCAACCCACGCAACATCGTCGCCCAATCACGGCGCAAGCCAACGATTCGGTCCTGATGTTCAGGGTCCGGTACATTCCATTCCAACAAGTGCTGCATCGCGCGGCGGGCCAAGGTGATATAATTGGTGGCTTGTTCGGCATTCACCTCAGCCTCCAAAACCCGCGCCAAAGCCGTTTCCCGCGTGGATATCCACGCATGCAACAGCCCCGGATGTGACACCAAAAACGGAGCCATCCCAAGGCCAGTCGAATTCCCAACACCCAGCGCACGTTTCACGGGGGGCGGCATTTCCGCCCCGCCCACATGTTCAACCAGATCGTGCGTAAAGCCCCTAATCAGCCAAACCGTCAACATTTCCGCCATGAACGGACAATCCATATGCGGACGGGTGCAGAATGTATGGCGATCCGCCAGACCAAACTTCCCGTTCCCGTACACCGCCGTGGTTCGCATCAGATATCCGATATTCAGGATATCCATCATCGGCAGCGTGTCATTTCGCAGGGCATCGCCTACGGATTTAAACAGCCGTACAGATTTGTTGGCACGCGACAGGCACAGGTCGCGGGGACCATAACGCCCGCCCTCTTGTAATGGCGCATTCGCGGCAAGGCGGGCCCGTTCGTCGGCATCTGGCACACCGTCGTACAGCACAAACGCCGCATCCCACGCATTCGCAATCACACGGTCCGTACGCTGGGATGGATCAAGCGCCTGCGAAATCGCAAACAAAGAATACGTGTGACCACCCAACGACACCGTATACAGCGCCTGACCGTAACCATCCGCGTCCATATCCCAGACTGAGCGTTCGACCTTGGCATTTTCAGCTGCCAAAGCACGGACCAAAACACGCAGAAAACTGATCCGTGTCGGAAACATTGCACCCATTTGTGACAGACGCATCACATGGCTGGGTGGGCGCAGGTTTGGGGTAAAAAAGTCTTTCATGCAGGCAACCACGCTTTTTCTAAGAACCGCATCCAATTGTCGCCAAGGACGCTTGCCGCTTGTACGTCTGACAGGCCAGCCGCAGTCAGACCGTTGGCCATGACGGGGAAATCTCGGTTGTCGGTGAACCATTCCGGTTGGGTTGGAAATTTAGCAGCAGGAACAGGGGTCTTGCGCCAATGCCCGTTGCGCATCCAGTTCACAACACTGTCCGGTTGGTTTTGGCACAGGTCCGATCCGATGCCAAAGTTAGGTCCGAACCGTGTCACCATATCCAAAGCCATCGCCCCGAAATCCGACATGTCACAATCCGATCCATTGTTCATGTGATGCGGATACAGGCTGAACCCGACCATGCCACCTTTCGACGTGACAGCATTGATCAGATCGTCCGCCAGATTGCGCGGGCAATCATGCCATTGTTTCGGGTTCGCATGGGTCACAGTGACCGGGCGGTCCGAGATTTCCACCGCTTGCATCGCAGTGTCATGGCCTGCATGGGACAGATCAATCACCATGCCAATACGATTCATTTCCGCGATAACTTCGCGGCCAAAGGCGGTGATACCGCTGTCGCGATCCTCAAAACAACCAGCGCCCAGAAGGGACTGTTGATTGTACGTCAGCTGACAAAATTTAATGCCCAGCTGGTGCAGCACTTCGATTCGGGCCAGATCCGCACTGAACGCCAGCGGGTTTTGCAAGCCAAAGCACAGGGCGGTTTTATCTGCGGCCTTGGCACTGTGAATATCCGCCACACATGTCGCGCGGACCACCAGATCGGCGTTATCTTCAATCTGACGGTTCCACATTGCAAAGTTGCGCAGCACACCATCGAAATCTTCGTGATAGCCGACTGTGATATGGATCAAATCCATCTGTCCTTCACGCATTTGCTGAAAGATTTCGCGGGAGGGATTAACGTAT
>JBMZCY010000017.1:0-19091 GCA_049613825.1 Planktomarina sp. | reverse complement strand
CAGACGTGCCAAAATAGGAATTACATAGTAAAAACAACGCTATAAGCGTAAGTAGCAACCGGTTTTTACAACTTCCTACGCCAGTTGCATGTTTCGCAGCTCACGGTATCGACAAAATGGCCCGCTAAAGCGTTGCTTTTATTGGATAAAGATCAAGTGTTGAAACTGTTTTCGATGTTTTCAAGGGCTTCTATAATGCCTTAAAATGCCATTTACTGCAGGACAACACATCTGCACTAGTGGATAGGCCGGATTGATTATTTTTCTTTTTATTTTCAATTACATCCGGGTTCTTCCGAGGTCTTCCCGTCTCTTCCTGATTAGTGCAATTCATTCTGTCACACTACACTGCGCTAGCTGAAATTGTGCTAACACTGGTTATTCAACGATTTGTCGCATCTAACAAGATATTGATTTTATTAAGTAAAATGGTGCCCAGGGGCGGATTTGAACCACCGACACGAGGATTTTCAATCCACTGCTCTACCCCTGAGCTACCCGGGCACGGGAAGGTATCTAACCTTGGGTGCGCATGATGTACGATCTAGTTTTCATGGTGTCCAGTAGGATTCGTGACTAATTTAAAAAGCCTTCGTCACTATCTTTGTCCACGTCCGCTTCCTCATCAGATGCCATGGTGTAGGTGCCGTCAAACCACTTGCCCAAATCAACATCGGCGCAGCGTTTGGAACAGAAGGGACGGTATTTTTCGACGGTTTCATCGCCACATTGCGGGCATGCCATTCTACAGCTCCTTCAAAATCGGAGCAGTCGGCGCGCGTTCGCGTTTCCGCTTCAATTCAATATGACCCAAGGGGGTCCAGCCGACAAATTCGGTTTCAACCGCACAAGACCGAAGGGATGCTTTGATCGTTGATTCCAGCAACTTGCGATCTTTCTTCATCACAGGTGCAAGGTCGACGGTGATCTGACCACCAAGGCCCCGCAGGCGCATCTGGCGTGGCAGGTCGCGGATCGCGGCAAGATTGGTCTCCAAGGGCGCATGGGTGCCGGTGTTCACGTCCACAGCGACTAAAGCACGGGTGGGTTCGATAAACAAACTGCCGTGGGATAAGAACGCTTTGACGCCGGTGAAATCAACCAAGTCATCCAATGCACCAGTTTCATTCAAATCCTTCGAACCTGTTAAAACATGCTTCACATCTGCCCATTCGCGCCAAGCAAGAACGTGGGGATCGTCACCCTCCAACAACATTTCAGGCATGGAACCATCCTCAGCCATCACAGCCTCTGCACGGCCCATCATGATGTCTAGGTCTTCAATCACCGCATCCATATCCACATCAGCGGCAGAGGAGCGGAAAATCAGACCATAGCCATTGTCAGTAATGGAAGCCTTACCAACAACCGTAAGCTCATCCCGTTTGTCTTCGTCGCGGATTTGGCGCGACACATTCACGCCAGGCGCATAGGGCGTCACGATCACATAGCGGGATTTGAACAAAACACGAGCCGTCAAAGGCACGGCTTTGCCAGGTTCGGCGTATCCCGACATTTGTACAGTAATCGCATCACCAGGCGACAGGTTCTTTACCCCACGCAGGAAACCCGTGCCTTCCGGTAGGCGTACCATCGCACCGCCCATGCCTTTTTGCGGGCGATCGACAATGCCACGATACACCGTGCCCAGCGCCGGCGCATCAACGTCGGGAACCAGTACATCGTCCAGTTTCCCGTCCACGTAACGCACCGCAACGGGATGATCCCCGATATGCCCAAGGATCGCTTGTTTGCCCTTCATGCCCAGACCTTTATGCCAGCAGTAGTAAGTAAGTTCGCCGTCTCGACCAACGGCAACCCCATGATTGCGGGATAGCTGCCGGAAATCCATGGGATGAACGCACCAGCAGGGCCTTGGATGCCATAGCCACCTGCTTTGCCGTTCCAGTCGTTCGTGCGCAGATAGCCTTCGCGTTCTTCAACAGACAGGCGTTTCATCTTTACGTCGGATACAATATCTTTGATCCAGACCTTTTCAGCCGCCTTCACAGCCACACAGGTAATCACCTTATGACGCCGTCCGGACAGAAGATCCAAAAACGCACGTGCCTCATCCACATCCACAGGTTTACCCATGATCCGGCGACCCAACGCAACGGTGGTGTCAGCGCACAATGCAACTTCATCCACGCCCACGTCCATCGCCGCTGCCTTACCCGCTGTAATGCGTTTGCAATAGGCGCGGGGCAGTTCGCCTTTCAAAGGCGTCTCATCGATGTCGGGGCTGCGGATGTCGTCTGGTGTCAGGCCTAAAACCCCCAGCAGTTCACGCCTGCGGGGGCTGCCGGATCCAAGGATCAGGCGCTTACTTGAAGCGGTAATTGATCCGACCTTTCGACAGGTCATAGGGTGTCATTTCAACTTGGACTTTGTCACCTGTCAGCACGCGGATACGGTTTTTGCGCATCTTGCCTGCCATTGTCGCGACGATCTCATGACCATTTTCCAGCTCGACCCGGAATGTCGCGTTGGGCAAAAGTTCACGAACGACACCTGGAAATTCGAGTGGTTCTTCTTTGGCCATGTTATCTCCTTCATGGGCCCATAAGTGGGCTGAGGGTATTTGAGGGGTCACAGACCGAATTTCAACCCTGAAAGCGTGATCTGCGGTGTCTAAGCCGCAGGTGGACCAAATTTATCTTGAATAAACTTTGAAATCTGATCCCGCGCTTCGCGATACGACCGCAACTTGTCCTCACGAGATTCGCCCATAGCAGTCGGGTCAATGACCGGCCAGTGCTCAACTTCAAGCGAGAAAAACTTGGTCAGTTCAACAGCCGTGCGATGGCTGGTCGCAGACAGTGCCACAACAAGGTCAAAAGACGAAAGTTCATCGCCCCATTGTTCCATCTGATCAAAACTACGCGATTGGTGCCGGGCCAATTCGATATCCAATTCACCGCAAACAGCGATAGAAAATCCGTCGATATCCATGTCGCCTTTCACACCGGCAGACTGAACATAAGTTCCCGTACCATAAAACTTCTTCATCAACCCTTCGGCCATCGGGGATCGAACCGCATTATGGTCACAGCAAAACAAGATCGATTGAGGCAGAGGTTCGGTCATATCATGCTCCAAAATGTAGAACGCAAATTAGCGTAAAAAGACGACGGGCCGTGGCATGATCAACAACAGCCTTTCCGTTCAACCGTTCATCCAGAATACGCGCACCTTCATCATGGATTCCACGCCGTGCCATGTCGATGGTTTCAATCTGCCCTGCCCCTTGGGTTTTTACAGCATCAAAATAGATTTCGCAGATTTGGAAATAATCCTTCACCACCTGCCGGAACGGGCCGAGGGACAAATGGAATTCTGCCGCCTTTGCATCTGCTTTGGTGGTCAAATCAAATACCAAACGCCGGTCCCGAATGCCAAGCGCCAGCTTGTACGGCCCATCGGGACGATCTTCTTGCGGCAGCGCAAAGGCATTGTCTTCCAACAGATCAAACACCGCCACCTTACGCTCTTTCGCGATTTCAGGCGTGGGCGGTGGCAGGGCTGCATCGTCAAGGTCGATTTGGATCAGGCGGGTCATTCTTATTATTCCAAAGGTAGGCTCAGACTCATTTTGTCAGACAAAGCGCGGGAAAGTCCATTGTGCTTATGTATCGGTGGAAATCTGATCCCACGCTTCGTCATTTGACCCTATCAGCCAGTTGAGGGCGTAATGTCGTTCGTAAACAACGCTTCCATCCAGACCCGCAGGTGCGGGGCTTGCATTGACGCGCGCATCAACGACAGCCCAATGATACCGATAGATAAGGTCGGCAGCATCCAGAATTTCTGCAACAGTCCGCAGTGTCGCCGATTTTAGCAGGCCCTGATATTTATGCGCTTTAATGATTTGCACCATGCTGCGCACATCGGACTGGAATTCTGGTCGCAGCAAAGTTTCGACATACCCAAGAGACCACAACAAAACATTGATCGCCTCCCATCGCCAAACCTGTTGGCCATGTATGTGATCGGCGGGGGTTGGGTTGTCCAAATATTCACGTTCTTTGGCTGTCAACACATCAGGCACGCCTAGTTGCGCGATCACGTCTTGAACAAAATCATCATCACGAATTTCGCCGCGATAGGCCACAATCATCAGCCCGAATATGCGGTCAACGATTTGGGCTTCTGTGGGAAGTGTCACATCTGCGTCGTTTTCAAGATACGGAAGATGTTCAATGTGGGCCACATCTTCGTTTTTCAAAACAACGATGGATCGTCCTTTGCGATCAATGGCAGATGAATTACCTGATGGGTTTTGCTCATCTTTAGTCATTCAACTGATCCAACCGTGCCTGAACACTCAAACCATGCGCTTCCAAACTTTCAGACGTTGCCAAAGTCACAGCCGCCGGACCGATTGCTTTCAAGGACGCAGGCGTCATCTTTGCCAAGGTCGTCCGTTTCACGAAATCCATCACAGACAAGCCGGACGAAAACCGAGCACTCCGCGCTGTGGGCAGCACATGGTTCGGCCCACCGATGTAATCGCCAATCGCCTCCGGCGTCCAAGCCCCAAGGAAAATGGCCCCTGCATGAGTAATCCGGGCGGCGAGACCATCGGGATCAGCAGTGCAAATTTCGAGGTGTTCGGGCGCGATACGATCCGTCAAAGTAACAGCTTCGTCCATATCCCGCACAGTAATGATCGCCCCATAGTCCCGCCAAGACGGGCCAGCGATGTCGCGGCGTTCTAGGGTTTCCAATTGCTTCGCCACCTCATCCGCGACCGCCTGACCAAAGGCAGCATCGTCAGTGATTAGAATAGACTGCGCAGATTCATCATGTTCCGCCTGCGACAGCAAATCAGTCGCAATCCAAGCGGGATTGTTATCCGCATCTGCGATCACTTGGATTTCCGAAGGGCCCGCAATCATGTCGATCCCGACCTTGCCAAACACCCGCCGTTTCGCCGCTGCAACGAACGCATTACCCGGTCCGGTAATCTTGTCCACGGGCGCAATCGTGTCAGTACCATAGGCAAGTGCAGCCACGGCCTGCGCGCCACCAATGCGATATACTTCATCAACACCAGCGATTTGCGCGGCCAGCAGGACCAGTGGGTTCACTACGCCGTCAGGGGTCGGGAAGACCATAGCAAGACGGCCAACACCCGCAACCTTGGCCGGAATAGCGTTCATCAGAACCGAAGACGGGTACGACGCCAAACCACCCGGCACATACAGACCCGCCGCCGACACTGGCGTCCAACGCCAGCCAAGTTCAGCACCTGTTTCATCGGTCCAACGCTGATCCGTCGGGACCTGCCGTTCATGGTAGGCGCGGATGCGAGTTGCGGCCAATTCCAGTGCATCACGTTCCACTTGCGGAACTTGCGTGACATATTCAGCAATCTGCGCATCGGTAAAGCGGATGGTATCAGGGGTCAGACCCAAGCGGTCAAACTTCGAGGTTAATTCAATCACCGCCGCATCACCACGCGCGCGCACGTCTGCAATGATGTCCGCGACAACGGCGTCCACATCAGGGCTGTCCTCACGCTTTGCATTCAAAAGCGCTGTGAATTGAGTTTCGAAATCCGCATCGGCGGTGGAAAGAAATTGTACCATGTGGGTGATGTAACGCGTGGGGGCTTTACCCTCAATGCTACCGTTCACATTTCGGAATAAAGTTCTCAGCGAATTCAACGCTTACACCAAACTCAGCTGCGACATCCACAATTGCGAGAGATGAGTTCGCAGCAATCCAACAAATATAATCCGCGTCTGTCAGTGTAGGGTTTTCAGCAAGCCAGTCTGCACGATCATTGCGTTCGAATATACCAGTTGCGATAAAGCCGACACCGGGAATACTCGTTGCAAGCCTTCGAAGTTTTGCTTTTATATTTAATCTGTCAATTTGCTGCTGCGCAACAATCTCTGCGTTTAATTGTGTAACGCGAATAGTTTGAAAACATGTTAGTGCAACGAAACAAAAAAATACAATGCTCTGCAGTGGTTTGAGAAACATCGGCATGCTAAAATCCTAATCTGCACATTCAAATAATAGTAAATCAACATAGACTGTCATGCTGGTCAAAGGACCTGTCAATCTCCTGAAGACACCGCCCCGTTTCGTTTCGCGCTGCAAGATGCTACGAAAAGGTACAGCGGAACGGCCCGATGTATTCCCAATCAATCGGGACGACCCGAATAATGTAAGAGGCTGATATGGCTTGGATTTATCTATTCATCGCAGGATTTCTGGAACCCGTCTGGGCGGGATTGTTGAAGGCTGCGTCGAACAATGTGACGATGTTGAACATAACGCTGGCTGTGATTTCTGCAGCCGCCAGCTTGACCATGTTGACCCTTGCCCTGCGCGGCCTGCCACTGGCCATTGCCTACCCTGTGTTCACGGGGATGGGCAGTGTCGGGGCGGTGGCTGTGACGTATTATTCGGGACAGACTGTGATCTCGATGCAGTTGGTGATCGGCGTGGCGTTGATCGTTGTTGGGATCACCTTGTTAGCCACGGTAAAGGGATAGATCATGTCAGGTGAAATGGATCTACAAACGCTGTTCCAGACGATGACCGCGACACTGAAAGACGGGCTGTATGTGTTCGCGACCTTTGAAAGCGATGTGCCAGAAGTGCTGTCTATCATGCGGTTCGAAGAGGCAGAGGGCACGACCCTAATCCTACTGAAATCAGACGCCGATGTAGCAGGAATTACTTACGAATTTCCATGCCGGATGATTACGTTGAATGTACATTCTGCCTTGGATGCCGTGGGTTTCCTCGCCCATATCGCCACCAAACTAGCTGCGCAGAACATGGGCGTGAACCCCGTGGCGGGGTTCTACCACGACCATCTGTTTATCCCCGACGGTCGTGAAAGGGATGCAATGGCGACCTTAGAACAGATCGCCAAAGACGCTTAATCTGGATGTTTTGGCTGGCTTTTGGACGGCGCGACATAAGGGCGGGTTACATCGCGTAACTGCGCCTCGATTGTTTCAACGTCCAAGGCGATGGCGCCATCGCCCGCAAGAGTCAGGTTGATTACCCCTGTACCATCTTCGCCAGCTTCAAAATCCACAGCCAGAACCGACAAAACAGTCTCTGCATCATCGCGGGACACACCCTGCGACCGAACCCCCATCACGTCGTCAAACGTCAACATCGTCTGCACCCGTTCAAACGGACGCTTGCGTTGTTCAGCCTTGGGCGCGTCTTCCCAGCGGAAGCGATTCAACAGCAGGGCAAACCGACGTTCCTTCGGGCGGTACGCCATTTCCGCAACAGGGAACACGGCGTCTTGGATCAATGCTGACAGGACCTTCAAATCCTCGACATCTACCGCATGAAGGCGAAGCGGCTTTTCACCACCGTCTGCGAAACTTGCGTCTTCGGTCATTCGCCTGCCACCCGCTGAATGTTCGCGCCAAGGCTGCCCAGTTTTTCCTCAACAGACTCGTACCCACGGTCAAGGTGATAGACACGGTTCACCCGCGTCTCACCCTCTGCCGCCAAGCCAGCAAGAATCAGGGAAACCGATGCCCGCAGGTCAGTCGCCATAACCGGCGCACCTTTCAGGCGGTCAACACCGGTGACAGTGGCCATGCCACCCGCCACATCAATCGACGCGCCCATGCGGATCAGTTCCGGTGCGTGCATAAAACGGTTTTCGAAAATCTTTTCTTCCAGAACACTGGTTCCGTTGGCAGTACACAGCATCGCCATCATCTGGGCCTGCAGGTCCGTCGGAAAGCCGGGGAACGGTTCAGTCACAACATCCACCGCACTGATCCGGCCATTGGCGCGGGACACTTTGATGCCATTCGCAGTTTCTTCGACTTTGGCACCAACAGCATCCAGCTTTTCACAAAATGCATCCAGCAGATTGATCCGCCCACCAAGACATTCAACAGAACCGCCGGCAATCAGCGGGGCCAACATATACGTGCCCAATTCAATCCGATCCGTGACAACTTGGTGCGTCGCAGCACCCAGTTTATCAACGCCAATCACAGTGATCGTCGAAGTTCCGGCCCCTTCGATCTGTGCACCCATGGCGATCAGGCAATCGGCGAGGTCAACAATCTCAGGTTCCCGCGCAGCGTTGTTGATCGTGGTTGTGCCTTTGGCCAAAGTTGCGGCCATCAAAGCATTCTCGGTCGCACCGACAGAGGCGAAGTTGAAATCGATCACCCCCCCC
Source organism: Planktomarina sp. (assembly GCA_049613825.1). GTDB lineage: Bacteria > Pseudomonadota > Alphaproteobacteria > Rhodobacterales > Rhodobacteraceae > Planktomarina. Next base: position 10,906 of record JBMZCY010000017.1, on the reverse strand, counting down.
TTCAGGCCACCGGGCGCTTCCGCATGGACATATCCGTCCTTCAATTCGATCTTCGCACCCATCGCTTCCATCGCGTTCAGGTGCAAATCAACAGGGCGCGCGCCAATCGCGCAACCGCCTGGCAGGGATACAATCGCCTTGCCCTCGCGTGCTAACATCGGACCCAGAACGAGGATCGAAGCCCGCATCTTACGCACAATATCATAGTCCGCTGTCAGGTTGTGCAGGTTGTGCGACGACATCGCCAACACCTTCCCCCCCTGCATTGACGTCACTTCGGTCCCCAAAGATTCCAACAACGTGGTCATCGTTTTAATGTCCGACAGGCGCGGCGCATTAGTCAAGGTAAGCGGCTGATCCGACAGCAACGTCGCAGGCATCAGGGTCAAACACGCGTTTTTGGCGCCTGCAATCGGGATAGACCCGTTCAGTTCCGCGCCGCCTTGTACAAGTATCGAATCCATTTAGTCGCCCTTTTCCCCGTTTGCGTTCGGCTTTTCAGCCCGTGCGCGCGCTTGCAATTTCCGCTTGCCCATATTGGCTTTCAACGCGGCTTTCAAACGGTCATCCCGAACCTGCTTGTCCGTGCGCCGCCCCAATGGAGTGCTGTCGGTTTTCTTTGTCATAGGGGCGTGTAGCGCAGCTTTGCAAAACGGTCCAGATTGCACTTGCACAGGTGGGGGTTGTTCGCTAATTCACGCGACATCGTGCTGCTGTAGCTCAGGGGTAGAGCGCGTCATTGGTAATGACGAGGTCGGGAGTTCAAATCTCCCCAGCAGCACCATTAAATCCCAAAAGACATGTATAAATCAGTGCACTACGCGAATGTAGTGATTTCTTACCCCCCTATTTATCCCTCTTTGGTGATTTGTATGGCCTTAGATGACGGTGCAGACAAGTCATTGCCCAGCGCCAAACCATTCGGCTTAACCCATACTGGCAATTCAGTGTTTTCCAACAATACCACCGCCGTGACGGTCAACAACGGTTCGCATCTTTTTAATATGTATATTTACTGCAACATTAATATACACACCTTATATTACAAGCCGTGGAACTTGATTGGGATAAAGACAAGCGCAATGCCACGCTGGAAGAACGCGGCTTGGATTTCGCAAATGTTGCCTTTCTAGATTGGGAACAGCGGTCACATGGCATGACGACAGACGCCCCTATCCCGAAACGCGCTTTGTCACAGTCGGCATAATCAATAACCGCCTATGTGTCATAGCTTGGTGCATCCGTAATGATGCAATGCGGATTATCAGCCTGCGCAAGGCCAACAAAAGAGAAGTGAGCAACTATGGAAAAGATTAGCCCATAGCCAGGATATCACCAGTAATCAGACAGTCATATTTCAGTCGATAATCGGTTCCAAGTATTCAGGTGTCGAAACACCACTGATGAAACGGTAAAATGCGACATTCTCGCCCCCCCCAAATTATATCCGTTTTGCGTAGCGTTCAATGATGGCCAGCCCATTGCTACAAACAATGGGACAACCGACAGTGGGTATGTCGCTTATCTCGGACTCCAAATTGAAGATTTTGACGTGGTATCTTGTAGAGAGTAATCATTCTTACGCCGCGCCGTGCATCATATCCATCGATCCTTAGCCCCAGAAATAGTGGCTAGCTTAATTGCGTCTAACTGTTCGCGTTCGCTATCCGTTAATCGCAATGAAAAAGGTGCCCTGCAGGTCATCGGCGCGTCCCCCGAAAAGCAAACGACTGAGAAGATTGTCGTTTATCGTCACTGTCATGCAACGCGACAAGCTTGTCCGCAATCTCTGTTTCAGCCGGTAAATACTGTTCCCATTCTAAAGCTTGTTCGAAGTCGACCTCGTACTCCGACTTACACACGCCTAGATTTCCATTCTAGAAAGGCAGCAATCAGCAAACAAACCAATCCAATGAGAACTAATAAGATCATGCTTACAAAGAAAACCAGCAAAGATGAATTTGCGACAACCGTTGGATACAGAATACAGTCTGTATAGCCATACAATGCACTTCCCGAACAGGTTGCATGGGCACTCGTCAGAAACCCGATCAAGATCAAAAGGTACACCGCACCGCCAAGTGCATATGTCTTTAAAATTTTTGCCGCGCTTGGATTTTCACAAAACCACGCCAGCCAATAAATTACCAAGAATGGCGTAAACCAAAGGGCCAAAATTATGATTATGAGTATAGTGTCAAACATCCAATTTCTTTAAGGAATTACCCCCACCCGAACCTTACCAAATGATAAAATACAGGCGCTGCAAAGATCACTGAATCAAGTCGGTCAATAAACCCACCTTGCGCCTGTTGCAGGACCATCGGTCCCCATTCCTTGATCCCACGATCCCGCTTGATGGCTGCCATAACAAGTGATCCACAAAAACCGATCAAAGCAAGAAACCCCGCCATCAACGCAGATCCAATGAAACCGAACGGAGTAATAAAACTTAGCAGACCGCCCACCACGCACGACGATAGAACACCCAGAACCAAACCCTCTAATGTTTTGGAGGGGGATAAGGATCGTGCAATGCGGCGACGACCAATTGCTTTGGACCAGATATATTGCAGCGTGTCAGCAGATTGCACCACGATCACCAAATACAGGATTAGTAGCAGGTTCTTTGAGTTAAAGCCCGCAATGTCCAGCGTCAGCAAGGCCGGAACATGACTGAGGCAGTAGACACAAATCATTAGCGACCACTGAGTTTCGGCCACACGGATTAGAAAACTGTGCGGCACCCCGCGTAAAGCAGACAACACAGGCAGGCCAAGGAAAACATAGACAGGAACAAACAGCTGCATCAATTCCTGCCAGCCCATGCCAACGGCAAGATATTGAAAAGGCAGAACAAAGAAAAATGCAGCGGACAACGCCCAACTGTCGGCCAGTTTCGTATTCGTTAAAGTCAGGAATTCGCGCAAAGTTGCGAAACTGCAAAAGACGAACAAGGCCATTATACCGAATGTGCCCAATGCGACTGCAATGGACAGCACGACAATAACAACCCACCATTCCTTAACACGCTCACTAACATTGCGGACGACTTGGTTGCCCTTCGGCCCCAAACGCCCGTCCAGAAATTCGCACACCAAAGGCATGATTAGAAGCGCCAGCAAGAGCCAGCCCAACAGTTCAAAGAAATCACTGTTCAATATGGTCATCGACGCTGCCCCGCCTTTGGTTCGGATCGGTCGTGCATCATAGCCAAGTTCACCAAAGCACCACGGGCACGTGTTAGAAATGCATCTTTGCTTTCACCGTCCTGCAACGTCAAAGGTTCACCGTAGGATACAGTGCAAATCAGCGGGATCGGCAGCAGGGTTCCCTTGGGCAGCACCCGTGTCAGGTTTTCGATCCAGCAAGGGATCGCTTCGATATGTGGGTTCTGAGTCAGAACGTGGAACAGTCCTGACTTAAAAGCCAAGACCTTTTCATCAGTCTGATTACGCATTCCTTCTGGGAAAATAATCAGGCTGGATCCTTCACCCAAAGCCTCGGACATCAGCGCCACAGGATCTTCTTCGCGGGTTTCCGCCACGCGGTTGATCAACACGGCGTTGATCACACTTTCCGCAATAAACGCCCGCAGTTTGTTTTTCAGCCAGTAATCCAGCGCAGCAACCGGACGTGTCTTTTTACGAATATTCGGCGGCAGCGATGTCCAGATCAGAACGAAATCCGCATTCGATGAATGATTGCCATAATAGATGCGTGGACGATCGACAGGTTCACCCCCAACCCAAAGACCGCGGACAGCAGTCAAAGCGCGAGCCAGTAATTGTAAGCATATGCCAGTGATTTCGGCGGCGAAGCGGTGAAACAACTTGTTTTTTGCAAACAACTTCATGGCGCGGGACGGATATAATGATCGTTCATATAATTACCTTTGATGCGGCCAGCCCAATTGTAAAGATTGTAACATAACATCGTAGAGTAAGGTTCCGTGCCCGAAGGCCCATCCAAATGTTACAAAAATCGGCAACTTCACCGATGCAAAACACAGTCAAACAGAAGCACTGACCTGAAAACCCTTATTTTCACATAGATCAGTTCACAGCGGCTACACACACCTGTGACACACGGATCGGTTATTGGAAAATAAAAGCTCTGTTTGGCAAAACATGTTCAACGCATTTCCCAGCGTTGCAAAACAACCAAACGAACACACAAACCGGAGTCTTCCAAATGTCCAACATGAAAACAACACTGATCGTCGCATCCGCAGTTGCAGCAGCATTGACTGCAACATCATCCCATGCGGCGGGCAAAGAAAAATGCTTCGGTATTTCCCTTGCCGGTCAAAACGGTTGCGCTGCAGGCCCGGGCACAACATGCGCAGGCACATCCACAGTTGATTACCAAGGCAACGCTTGGACATTGGTTGACGCAGGCACATGTGCAGACATCACAGTCGCAGGCGACCGCACCGGTTCTTTGGAAGCACTGACACGCGACCTGCCAGCATAAACCTACCAGTTTTGGGGTCGATTGTTACGGTCGGCCCCATCTTTTTCTAAAAAAGGTCCGCTCTCATGACCGCGATTTCCCCGTTTACCCCGAACCTGCCCCTTGGCGTTGGCGTTGGTTATAAGGCCGAACATTTTGATCCGCTGCTGGCTGATCCAGGGTCCGTGACCTGGCTGGAAATTCACGCTGAGAACTACATGGGCGACGGTGGCCGCCCCTTGGCGCAGTTGCGTCATTTATCCGAAAAATTTGCAATATCCTGCCACGGTGTTGGCCTGTCTATTGGCGGTGAAGACCGTTTAAATACCGACCATCTGGATCGTTTAAAGCATCTTGTCGGATGGCTGAAACCTTCACAATTTTCCGAACACTTGGCATGGTCTAGCCATGGACAGAACTTTTACAATGACCTGCTGCCGGTTGCCTATAACAAGACCACCGCAGACCGCGTGGTCGATCATATCAATCAGGTGCAAGACCACCTGAACACCCGCATGTTGTTGGAAAACCCGTCCAACTATTTGGCATTTGCCGAGACGGATATGACCGAGGTGGATTTCCTATCCGACGTGACTCGCCGTACCGGATGTGGCCTGTTGTTGGATGTGAACAACGTGTTCATTTCGGCCACCAATCAAGGCTACAGTGCTGAAGAATATATCGACGCTTATCCGGTTGAAGCGATAGGCGAAATCCATCTTGGCGGCCACGAAGATGACGCCGATGACCAAGGTGCAACCCTGCTGATTGACACCCATTCCCGGGCAGTCGTTGACCCTGTGCGGGACCTGTACCGCTATACCCTCAATCGGTCCGGCGCACGCCCGACGTTGATCGAATGGGACAACGATATCCCCGATTGGCCCACCCTGCGATCCGAGGCTGACGCGGCCAATACAATCCTGACCCCACATACTACGTTAGCGGCGGAATGATGGACACTCAGGTCGACTTCACGGCGGCTTTGCTGGACCCCAATGTCCCTGCCCCCGCCAATTTGGTCGGTCCGAACGGCGGCGCACCGGGCGCGCGGTTTGATGTCTATCGAAACAACGTCAGTAGCAGCTTGATCGATGCAATGACCACAGGGTTTCCTGTGATTGCAAAACTGATTGGTGAGGCGAATTTCAAAACACTGGCGCTGATGTATGTGCGTGCACACCCGCCCACATCCCCTATGTTGATGTTCTATGGCGAAGCATTCCCCGCGTTTATCGAAGCGTTCGAACCCTTAAAGTCCCTTCCCTATATGTCCGATGTTGCACGCTTGGAATTGGCCCTTCGAGACAGCTACCATGCCGCTGACAGCGATATGTTTAATGGCGAAACACTGCAGCGCCTTGGGGAAGAGGCCTTGATGGCAGGTCACCTGATCATGGCCCCTGCAACCCGCATCGTCGCATCACAGTACCCGATCTACGACATCTGGCTGCGCAATTCAGGTGTAGATGACCATGCCATTTCACAAGACCCGCAGCATGTTTTGGTCACCCGCCCCGCGTATGATGTCGACTGCCATCCCTTGACACCTGCAATGGCCGCGTTTCTGGCTGCTGTTCAAACGACACCTGTTGGGACTGTGATCGAAACCACCCTTTCTGATGATCTCGCCTTTCCGCTGACTGAAATTTTGACCCTTATCCTGCAAACCGGCTTTGCCGCACGACTTGAACTGGACTGATCCATGAACATGATACTTACCCTTCACGATCGCGTATTCCACGGTCTGTCCCGCGTCCTTGATGGATGGTTTTTGCCTTTGGTCGCACGGTTCACCTTCGCTGCGGTGTTGTTGAATTATTTCTGGAATTCGGCTGTGACCAAATTGGGCGACGGCATCTTCGGATTTCTGTCCCCGTCCTTAAACGGCTATATCCAAGTATTCCCTGCGAAAACCGAAGCGTTGGGATACGATATTTCTGGTTTCAGCTGGTTTGATTGGTTGGTTGTAACAGCAGGTACTATTGGCGAATTTGTCCTGCCATTGCTGATTGTCATCGGCCTGCTCACCCGTATCGCAGCGTTGGGAATGATCGTGTTTGTAATTGTGCAATCTTATGTGGATGTCACAGGCCATGGCGTTGGCGGTGCCGATTTGGGTGCATGGTTCGATGGGCCATCGGGTGCACTGATTATGGATCAACGGCTGCTGTGGATGACGCTGTTTATCACGTTGATCGTCAAAGGGGGCGGGGCAATTTCGCTGGACGGACTACTGAGCAAACGGATGTGATCGAAAAGAAAAAGGAGGGCGCTGCCCTCCTCTTTTGCTTTCGCAAAATTCACCGCCCGAAGTTATTCAGGCAAACTGAAGATGTTACCGCCAACTGAAGAAATCATCGTCCGCTTTGGACAGGATTTCGTTGGCAAGGTCAGCGCCCATTTCGACACCGTCTGTAACAGTCCCCCGGCGTTCACCTGTCAGGGTTTCAGACCCATCTGGGCGCAAAACTTCGCCACGCAGCCACAGTTGGTCACCTTCCAGAAGCGCCAATGCGGCAATCGGTGTTTCGCAAGAACCATCAAGTGTACGCAGAAACGCGCGTTCAGCCAGCAGGCGGTTGGTTGTGTCTGCATGGTTCAAAGGGGCCAACATTTTGGCCATGGAAGCGTCGTCTTCACGCCGCTCGATTCCGATAGCTCCTTGTGCGACGGCGGGCAGTATTTCATCAACTTCGATGGCAGAATTTGCCACATGTGACATGTCGAGACGGTTCAGCCCTGCCATCGCAAGGAACGTACAATCGGCAACATTATCGTTCAGTTTTTTAAGACGCGTTTGCACGTTTCCGCGAAATTCGACCACGTTCAGATCGGGGCGTTTGTTCTGTAGCTGCGCACGGCGGCGCAAGCTGGATGTGCCGACAACTGCACCTGCAGGCAGAGCCGCAAGTGACTTATAGTTCGCAGATACAAACGCATCACGCACATCTTCACGTGGTAAAAAAGTATCTAAAATCAAGCCATTAGGTTGTTCGACCGGCATATCCTTCATCGAATGAACCGCGATATGAATATCACCAGCCAACATCTGTTCTTCGATTTCTTTCGTGAACAGACCTTTACCGCCGACTTCTTTCAGCGGCTTATCCAGGATCTTATCACCCGACGTCTTAATGACCACGATTTCGAAAGCGTTTTCCGCTAGGGAATGCGCCTGCATCAAACGGCGGCGCGTTTCATAGGCCTGCGCCAGTGCAAGCGGCGACCCACGAGTGCCAATTTTAAGCGGGGTGTTCGCGGTCGGTGTCATTGGCAGATCCCTGGCTGTGTCATCTTGGCCTGACGGGCATCCCTGCCTTGACTTCCCCCTGATGGCAGGAAAGGTGAGGGCATGACCGATACAAATACCGCCCTACCCGATAAGACCATTCTGCGTGCATTACGAGGGGAAACTTTACCCACCCCCCCGATTTGGATGATGCGACAGGCCGGACGTTACCTGCCTGAATATCGCGCGACCCGGGCCGAAGCAGGGGATTTTCTCTCGCTATGCTATAACTCGGATTTGGCAACGGAAGTCACCTTGCAACCAATCCGCCGGTACGGATTTGATGCGTCAATCCTGTTCGCTGACATCTTGTTGTTACCACAGGCCTTGGGCGCTGACTTGTGGTTTGTGACAGGCGAGGGTCCGCGCCTGTCCACCATCACCGATGCCGCTGGCATGGCCAAGATGAAGGGCAAGGATGACATCCACGAACACCTTGCGCCGATCTATCAGACCGTGCGCAATCTGCGTGGCGCCCTACCAAATGAGACAACATTGATTGGCTTTGCAGGCGCACCTTGGACGGTTGCCACCTACATGATCGCGGGCAAAGGCACACCGGATCAGGGACCTGCACACGCGTTGAAGGCCGAAGATTTGCCTGTGTTTGAAGCATTGATTGACCTGCTGACGGACAGCACAATCGAATACCTGTCCATGCAAATCGATGCCGGGATCGAGGTCGTGAAACTGTTCGACAGCTGGGCTGGTTCATTGAAAGGCGAGGACTTTCGCAAGTATGCTTTGCAACCCGCCAAGAAGATCATCACAGCGTTGAAAGCACGTCATCCAGACACTCCGATTATCGCCTTCCCACGGGAAGCAGGTGATGCATACATCGGGTTCGCGAAGGCAACTGGTGCGGATTGTGTGGCGTTGGACAATTCGGTTTCTGCTGAATGGGCTGCTGCAAATGTGCAGGTGGATGGTTGTGTTCAGGGGAACTTGAAATCGTCACATATGGTGACGGGTGGTCAGGCGTTGGTCGACGACACCCGTGCGATTTGCGATGCCCTGAAAGGTGGTCCGCATATCTTCAACCTCGGCCACGGCATCACACCAGACGCCGATCCCGAAAACGTTCAGCTGATGATCGACACCGTTCGAAACGGATAATGTGAACTTTGTACGCATAAATCGTACGATTTAAGAGGGGCATTGGGCCCCCTTTTTCATGCCTAAAACGCAAAGTTAAATTTGGTACACATTAAGTGTACGATTTCTAAACGCTCCATACGCGACCCCAAGCCGATCTTAGGAAAGCCATGTGATGTTGTCCGAAACCAAAGGACAGACCATGAAGAAAATCACCCTGACCCAACTGCGCAAACACCTTGGGCAATTCGTTGAACACAGTGGCCATACACGGCAGCGATACATGATCTATAATCACAACCGTCCCGTCGCAGGTTTGGTTAGTATGGTAGATATGGACGCGTTGAACGAAGTCGATCACGCGTCAAACATAGAATACCGCAATTACCAAATGGCCGAGAAAGTCGTAAAGATGGAGGCGCTGCACCAAGCCATGCAACGCCTGATCGCCGAGGCGGAAAAAGATTAACGTACCTTAACGCGGTAACGTCGGCCCCGCCGGATCATCGTTTGAGAATACCCGATACATCGACACTTCGCCCGTCATCGCAGGTTCAATGCTATGCGCGACATTGGGTGGGATTGCACAAGTGTCCCCGGGGTTCAGGCTGGTCGTGCCCCCATCCCAAGTAATCCGCCAATGCCCGCGCATCGGCATCAGAATGGTATGCGCATCACGGGTCTGCATATCCGCAGACACCGAACCGCTGGTCACGAAATCCATATCAAATCCCGGACGGTCATGCAGCATGGCCCCATCGCCAATTACATGTGCCGGCTGACGGTCCGCCAGTGACATCATATCCCAATACCGCGCCACATAATGCGGAACAACGTCAGCGGTGGTGGGTTCCGGCATCCGATCCAATACCTCTTGCGCCATCAGTGGCATCGGCTTCACACTTTTGGGTGGGAAAACGCCCTGCTTGCTATCGTACAACTTACCATCTTCGCCCAGAACCAGACCATGATCCGCTGCATCTTCAATCACTTGGGGCGCCCACAGGACGCCACCGCCCGCATCATCGCCGCCCAACACGGCCATGATCATTCCGTAATCGGTTCCGATATTCTCGAACCCACGAAACATACCAGTCGGGATATTGATGATATCCCCTTCTTCCAACACGACCTCACCCGCGGTGCCATACCGCCCCCAGAAAAACCGCCAGCGGCCTTTCAAAACAAAGAAAACCTCGGCAGTTGTATGGGAATGCAGTGAATTCCGGCACTTCGGCGGCTGACCCGCAGCACCGATGTTAAAGCCGGGCGTGTCTTTGATGTGCACATGCTGTTCCGCGCTTTCGCTAACCCCGCCCCCGATAATGGTAAAATTCTCTTTCTGATCACTGCCCGGCGTATGGGCATCGATGAAAGCGGTTTTACAGGGCACCAGATCCCCATAACGAACAATACGGGCTTCCAATTCTGCGGGGGTCATATCGCGGTCCTTTGCGTTGCACACGTGTGCATGCAATCGGGAAACAGCTGTACGTGCAAGTGAAAAATGACCTAAGTACCTTTGCGTGTCCAAATCCCGATATCATGCCAACAGTCGAATTTGAACCCGACGGCAGGCAAATGTCCCGTTAACTCAAACCCATAACTCTCATGTATACTCGCGCTACCGGAATTCGGCAGTGTCACGATGGCAATCAAGGTGTGATAACCACCTGCTTCCATATGTGGGATCAACATATCATAAAGGCCCCGCCCGACCCCTGTGCCGCGTCCACTTTCCGCAACATAAACACTGACTTCGGCAGTAAAGCGATACGCATGACGGGACGCATACTGACTGCCGTAAGCATAGCCCACAATTTCTCCATCCACCTCGGCAACAAAATATCCGTATTTTGACCCGTTGCTTTCAATCCGTGCGGCCATGTCCGCAACCGACGGCACAACGTCCTCAAACGAAATCGCGGTGCGTTCAACATACGGTGCATAAACAGCACGAATGGCAGCGGCATCATCAACAGTGGCGGGGCGGATCAACATGGCAAAGACCTCTGGCTACAACACCATCTTTGCTACCCTCAAAAAAGCCCAAGAACCAAGCCC
>JBMZCY010000016.1:0-19296 GCA_049613825.1 Planktomarina sp. | reverse complement strand
TAACGTTGACCATCACAAGGCTGACGGCACCAACGGCATCAGGGCCGGGTCTATGTGCGGTCAGTTGCTATATCTACCAAAACGGAGTAGCGATCGAGCACACGCGTTGAACCTGCGCGATTCCGGTGCAAAGAACGTTGTTGTTGCACTGCGCGAAGGGTCCCCTTCCATTGCAAAAGCCGAAGGCGAAGGCCTGAAAACCATGGGCATCGCGGAAGCGGCAGCATGGGCAGACGTCATCATGTTCACAATGCCCGATGAACTGCAGGCAGAAACATACAAGAAATACGTGCACGACAACATCCGTGAAGGCGCTGCAATCGCATTCGCACACGGCCTGAACGTACACTTCGGCCTGATCGAACCAAAACCAGGCGTTGACGTGATCATGATGGCGCCCAAAGGCCCGGGCCACACAGTGCGCGGCGAATACACCAAAGGTGGCGGCGTACCATGCTTGGTTGCTGTGAACCAGAACGCATCCGGCAAAGCGCTGGAAATCGGTCTGTCTTACTGTTCCGCAATCGGTGGCGGTCGGTCCGGCATCATCGAAACTGACTTCCGCGAAGAATGCGAAACCGACCTGTTCGGCGAACAGGCTGTTCTGTGTGGCGGTATCGTTGAACTGATCCGCATGGGTTTCGAGACACTGGTAGAAGCTGGGTACGAACCTGAAATGGCTTACTTCGAATGCCTGCACGAAACCAAACTGATCGTAGACCTGATCTATGAAGGCGGTATCGCGAACATGGATTACTCCATCTCGAACACTGCAGAATACGGTCAGTACGTGTCCGGCCCACGCATCCTGCCTTACGATGAAACGAAGGCAAACATGAAAGCGGTTCTGTCCGACATTCAGTCCGGCAAATTCGTGCGTGACTTCATGTTGGAAAATGCTGTTGGTCAGCCAACCATCAAATCGTCCCGTCGTGCGAACGACGAACACCAGATCGAAGTTGTTGGTGGCAAATTGCGCGACATGATGCCGTGGATTTCCGCAGGCAAAATGGTTGATAAAGCGCGTAACTGATTGCGACCAGCGGTGGGCCAAAGGCCCACCCTAAGCAATGAATAAAGGCCGGTGTTCAGGCATCGGCCTTTTTCGACAGTATCTCAATTTTAGTCCGTCGCTTGTGATGTGATGCCTTCACGGAACTTGGACAGGATCTGTCCTTTTGCAGTGACAATCTTGATGCTTGATTACGGTCGAACCTGGTGTCTGCCCGCGATGCGGACCAGAGCGCAAAACCGACCAGCGCGCAGAACGTTGCAAGCGCCAGCACCAGTATCAATTGAAAATCCATCTTTAGCCTCCGTTCTTTATCAGTTACGCAGATTCAACGCACAAACCCTTGTGTTGTTCCCGAAAGGCCACCCCATGACGCCCATGCCCACAGCACCCGGTGCCGCAAACTGGATCCGCTTGGTCATTATTGCACTGATCTGGGGTGGGGCCTTCATGGGCGTGAAAATCGCACTCGATGACTTTACCCCGCTGCAACTGGCGGCAAGCAGGATCGGGATCGGAGCGTTTGCCCTGTGGATGCTGATGAAAGCCCGCGGCATTTCTTTCCCACCGCTGTCCGAAAGCACCATCTGGCGCTTCATTATCATCATCGCCATCACATCTACTGCACTGCCCTTCGCAATGCTGTCATGGGGCCAACAATACGTCCCATCCGCCTTTGCAGGGATGAGCATGGCAGCCGTCCCCCTGTTCATCCTGCCCCTTGCACATATCTTTGTGCCGGGCGAACAGATGTACACGCGCAAAGTCCTTGGCTTTGTCGTCGGCTTCATCGGAACTATGATCCTGATCGGCACAGGCGGACTGCAAGCCGCTGACAGCTGGACCCTGCAACTGGCCCAAGTTGCCTGTGTCGCGGCATCGTTGTGTTATGCGTGCAATTCCATTCTGACGAAACGCTGCCCGCCTGTAAATGAATTGGCCCTGTCCACCGCAGCCCTGATCGTCGCATTCATGATCCTGACGCCATTTGCGCTGTACTTCGAAGGGGTACCATCTGACATCTCACAAACCGGTTGGATCGCCATGATCTACCTTGGCCTGATCCCCACTGCCGCTGCATATCTGTTGAAGGTTGCCGTGGTTCGGTCTGCAGGTCCATCGTTCATGTCATTGGTCAACTATCAGGTGCCTGTCTGGTCGATCATCCTTGGCGCTGTATTCTTAGGGGAAAGCCTGCCGCAAACATTGTTCATCGCCTTGGCACTGATCCTGATCGGGCTGGCCGTCAGTCAATGGACGACACTTAAGGGGTTGTTCGTACGGCGACGGTTAAGCGGCGTCGACGCCGCTTAACCAAGCGTTTTCGAAAACGCTTTTACCTCACCGCACCCCAAAGCGTCATCGCCTGATGCGTCTGTGCTACGTCATGCACACGAACGATCTGCATCCCCTGCGCCACACCAGCAAGGGCCACAGCGACAGACCCCGCCATCCGGTCTGCTGCAACTTTGGCCCCTGACAATGTGCCTATAAAACGCTTGCGGGATGCGCCCAACAGAACGGGGCAGCCCAGCCCGTGGAACACAGCCAGATCACGCAGCAATTGCAGGTTATGGTCCAGCGTTTTCCCAAACCCGATGCCGGGGTCAACGATGATCTGCGACCGCTGCACACCCGCCGCCTCGGCCACTGCAATCCGGTCTTCCAGATAGTGATACACATCCAGCGTCACGTCGCGGTAACTGGGGTCTTTCTGCATCGTCGCGGGGTCACCCTGCGCATGCATCAAACAAATCGGCGCACCGGATTTCGCTGCAACCGATGCCATATCGTCATCAAAAGACAACGCACTGACGTCATTCAGCATATCCGCACCGGCCTGCACCGCCGCAACAGCCACGGCCGCTTTACGCGTATCAATCGACAGCGGTGGCACATCCCCGTCCACAAGCGCTGAGATGATCGGTGCGGTCCGCTGGATCTCCTCCTCAACAGGCACAAACCCAGCTCCGGGCCGGGTACTTTCGCCGCCGATATCCAGAATATCTGCCCCGTCTGCCGCCATTGCCTGCGCACGGACCACGGCCTGTTCCGGCGCATTGAAAACACCGCCATCAGAAAAACTGTCCGGAGTTACATTCAAAATACCCATGATTTGCGGGCGCGACCAATCAAGCCCAACCATCGCCGCACGGGGGGTGGTCAATCGATCCAGCACATCGGCAGGAATATCGGAAACCGGAACAATCGACCGTCCCTCATATTCCAAAACCTCAACCCGATCAAACCACAGCCAACCGTCTGCCAGTTGCACCGCGGCCACGCCGACATCTTGGCGGGATGCTAGGATCGGGCGGTAAGCAGTCATAGGGTCACAGTGTCCGCAGGGGTGTCATCGGACCCTACATAGACAACCTGCGCCGCCTCAATCTCGGCCCCGAACCAATCCACCAATGATCGCACATTGGTCACAGAAACCTCTGGCCCTTCAACCGAATCCAGCACCATCTTTGACGGCGCCCAGACCATAATTTGATCATTGCGCATGCCCCAATCCAATTCAGTCCGTGTGCCGACAACAACACAGCGATCATCCCGACTGCCCAGCACCCAAGCGTTTTGTTCATAGGCCAGCAAATCAATCCGGCATTGCGGCATCGCATGGCGGGCCTTGGGGCCAGTGTCATCGGGCAGCGAGACGCAGAACACCACAGGGCGTTCGTGCCCTTCGGCAGCATTGATCCACGCCTTTAACTGGTCGGACGCAATCACATCATTCGTCAAATGCACCACAATCGGGTGGGGGGTATCAGCAAGGGTGCGGGTGTTCGCCTGAACCGTCCGTTCGCGAACAATTTCAACGCCCAGGTTACCCGACCCACGGTCCAATTTCTCAATCCGTACAAACACGCGGGCGGCCATCGGCTCGATCAGAATACGGTCCGCCACACGTTCGGCCAAGGTTTCCAACAGGGCCAGACGTTCTTCGGACAATTCACCCTCGATCGCCTCAGTCACGCGGTCGTAAGACAGGATTTTGTCGACATCATCGTCCCACGCGGCATCGTGATCTATCACTTCGACCACGACATTGAACCGGATACGCTGAGTCGTTCCGCGTTCGGCCTGAAACGCCCCAATCTCAACCTCCACCACCATATCGCGAACGGAAATCCGGTCGCGGACCTGCGCGCCAGACGCCAAGGATCGTTCAGTGGGATGGGCAAATGCCAAGTGGATGTCATCGGTCATAGCCCGTCCTATCGTCTTAGATCCCGTTCAAAGGGGGCAAAGACGCTTTATTACGGGCGGTAAAACTTGTGAACCCCGATTGTCGTTGTGTGGCGGAACACACGGCCCCAACGCGGGCGAACGGCGGTGGTATGGTAATAGGTGGCGTTGCCCGACAACTGACGTGCACCGCCGCTGAGCATGATGTGCGCGATTCGACCCAAGCGATTGTACAGACGACGGTTGCCAATCCGCTCAGCCCGGCCATCGCAGGTATAGGTGAACTGACATGCGAACTTGCGACCTGTGCCCTGGTTTACAACGCGGCAGACGCTGTTCGGGAACTTGCGACTGTCGCGGCGGTTCAAGATCACTTCGGCCACGGCAAACTGCCCTTTCAGGATTTCGCCGCGTGCTTCAAAATACAAAGCTTCGGTCAGACAGACCCATTCATCACCGCTGCCTTGGGGCTGGCTGTCGACCCAACGATGATCGTATTTGATCCCAAACCCCGGAGCGCGCTTGATCGGACGTAGGGATGTCAACAGTTCAATACGGCCCACTGTAATCCCTGTAACCATGGATGCTTCCAACCGCAGAGCCTGTTGCAAATCTTCGGGGGCGAATTCGGATCCGATGCCGGGGGTTTCAACACGCACAACTTCTGGAACGACATCCGTCACCACTTCAACCGCAGCGGGGATCAGCACCGGTTCAGCGGTCTGCGCCGTTGCAGGCAGCGCCAGAACAAGGCCAACCACACACAGTGTTTTACGAATCAAAGCTATGTTTAGCACCAGCAGGTCCACCCTTAGATCATGCGCCAACTAGCTGATCTGAGTCATTCGGTCCACCCACCACAACGTGAACAGACTATGTACTGTGTCATGCCAACCCGCGCCGCACCTGACTTTGGGCCGCAGCCAATCGGGCCACAGGCACACGAAACGGGGAACACGACACGTAATCAATGCCCAAGTCATGCACAAAATCCATCGTGGCCGGATCGCCCCCATGTTCGCCACAAATCGACAGGGTCAGCCCGTCTTTCGCCGCACGCCCACGGTCAGCGGCGATCTGTAGCAATTCTCCGACACCGTCCACATCCATGCGAAAGAACGGGTCTTCGCTATAAACGCCTTGTTTAACATAATCCGACATAAACCGCCCCGCATCATCGCGGGACAACCCATAGGTCATTTGCGTCAAGTCATTGGTTCCAAAAGACAAAAATTCACAATGGGTCGCGATTTCGCCTGCTTTTAATGCCGCGCGAGGGGTTTCCACCATCACGCCAACGGAATAGTCAAAGTCCCTGCCTGCCTCGACCCTTACCGCAGCGGCCGTGGCATCGATGCGGGTTTTCACGATTTCAACTTCACGATTTGCAGACACCAGCGGGATCATAATTTCGGGCCACACGTCATGGCCTGCCTGCAAAGCGGCCTCAAACACAGCCCGGGCCTGCATGTCGTAGATTTCCGGCACAGTCAGACCCAAACGCACACCGCGCAGGCCCAGCATCGGATTGTATTCGGTCAGCTGTTCTACACGGGCCGTCAGGCGGCTGACAGATTGCCCCAAGGCTTCCGCTACGTCACGCAATCCGACACGGTCCGAAGGTAGGAATTCGTGCAGAGGTGGGTCCAGCAGACGTATGGTTACAGGTCGCCCTTCCATACTGCGGAAAATTTCGGTGAAATCATCGCGTTGCATGACCAACAGACGGCCCAGCGCAGATTCCCGGTCTTCCGAAGTTTCTGCAAAAATCATTTCTCGCATGACCGTCAAACGGTCCGCTTCAAAAAACATGTGTTCACTGCGGCACAACCCGATGCCATCTGCCTTAAAGTTCAGCGCGGTCAGAACATCGCGCGGGGTATCCGCATTGGCGCGAATGCCCAAGGTGCGCACTTCATCAGCCCAAGACAACAGAGTGCCGAAACTGTCATCAAGCCCCGCTTCCACTGTGGCCACGTCCCCAACCAGAACATCGCCCGTCGTGCCGTCCACCGTCACCACATCCCCCGCCGACAGGATACGCCGCCCTGCCCCGCGTAGCTTCTTGGTCTTATTGTCGATATTCAGATCATTGGCCCCAACGACACAGGGCACACCCATGCCGCGCCCAATCACAGCCGCATGACTGGTCACACCGCCGCGTTCGGTGACAACCGCCACCGCCGCCTGCATCCCGCGAATATCCTCTGGTCCGGTTTCACGACGCACTAGAACTGCGGGTTCACCACGGGCTGCCAATGCCTGTGCTTCGGTGGCGGAAAACACCAACTTACCAGTCGCTGCACCAGGGCTGGCCGCGATCCCTGTCGCCAACCTAGTCCGTTCCGCATTCGACGCAATTTGCCGGTGCAGCAGTTCCGACAGTGCCTTGGGTTCAACACGCAACAGGGCATCTTCCTTTGGGATCACCTGACTTTCCGCCAGATCCACTGCGATCCGCACCGATGCTTTCGACGTTCGCCCAATCCGCACCGAATCCAATACGGATACTTTCCCGTCGAATACGGTAAATTCCATCTGCATTTCTTCGCGCAGACGCTGACGCCCCAATGCGCCATGTTCCAGCAACTTACGAAAGGCTTCGGGGGCGGCGTCTTCTAACGACTCGCCCCGATCATCTTTGGTCAGGTACAACGCGTGCTTGTTCGCATCCAACGCCGCCCGCCCTTGACTGTTGCGCAGGTAACGGCCTTTGATCTCAGGTTCGCCCGTCTCGGAATTGGCGAACTGGATCACACCTGACCCGCATTCGCCCAATCCACATTCGCTGCGCCCCATGCCAAGCGCCATCGCCTGCACCACAAGACCCAGACCCGCATCTTCGGGCGCACCTTTGGCCTGACGCAGCAGGCGCGCGGTTGTCCCCTGCCATGCACGGGCCATGGACCGCAGCACGGCGCGAACTTGGGTTTCGACATCTTGTGGGAACTGCTCATCCGCTTCATCTTCATACACCGTTAGAGCGTCTTTGATCTGCGCCTCGGTCGGGGTGTGATTGTCTTCGAATTGTTCGGGGTCCAAACGCGCCACATGGATCGCATAGGCGTTGATGAACCGCATATACATCCGCGCCGCCAGATCGGGACCAATTTGACCAGACAGCTTTGCAAAGGTCTTGTCATTCATGCCGATGTTTAGAACCGCGCTTGGACCGCCCCAATCAGGGCTTTCCGACGACGGACGTACCGTTAGCAATGGATCATCGCCAAACGGCGCCAACACCGCCGCCATATCCAACTGTTCCCCCTGCGCCACATCAAACACTGCACCAAAGGACAGGGCGACAGTCGTGGGCACAGGCATGTCCAACCGGATCAACCGCTGCAAACATTTCGCACGCCCACCATAAGCAGCCGCCGTCATGGGCGCGGTATTATCGATATGAACGATCGGGGCGAATTCGCGACTTTTCTGCACTGCAGCAATCCTTTTGTTGTGGTGCAGCATAGGGGTTTGGCGATTCGGTGCAAGGATTGCCTAAAGGTTAACCATGTTATGGTTTGGACCTTAGGTTTATGTCTGTGTTACCTGATTGGTATGACAAAACCATGTTGCGCCCCTGCCCGCGATGGCAACCCGATTACCTCTGCCAAGGTTACCTTACGCGGCACCTATCCCGACCCCGTGGCCGATATCCCCGGCGGTCGCGCTTTTGTCGGCACGGACAAGCCATGGATCAAACCGGACGGCGAAGGCCCCCAGCGCCGCGTGACTGTGAAGCCGTTCCGCCTTGGCGCAACACCCGTCACCGTCGCCGCCTTCCGCGCGTTTGTGGATGCAACGGGATATGTGACTGAGGCTGAAACCTACGGTTGGTCCTTTGTCTTTCACAGCTTCATCCCCCGCGCTGTTGGCCCCACCGAAGGGCTGCAAGGCGCAGAATGGTGGCGGGCCGTCGAAGGTGCGACATGGGCCATGCCCTTTGGCATACACGGCGAACCCGCCCGCGATGATGATCCCGTCGTGCATATATCCTGGAACGATGCCGCCGCCTACTGCGCGTACGTCGCCGGCCGCTTGCCGACGGAAGCTGAATGGGAACACGCTGCGTGTGGCGGGCAAGGTCCTGTAATCTACCCTTGGGGCGACACAGACCCTACCGATGACGGCCCATTCAATTGCAACATCTGGCAAGGCCAATTCCCTGTCAAAGACTCTGGCGCGGACGGGTTCAAGGGCATCAGCCCCGCCGCCAGCTTTCCCGCAAACGGCTACGGATTACACGGCATGGCAGGCAATGTCTGGGATTGGACCACTGACACCTTCAAAATCCGCAGCCTGTCCAAAGCCGCGAAGGCGCAGGCGGCAGGCATGAAAGGGTTCAAGACGATCAAAGGTGGCAGCTATCTGTGCCACGCATCCTACTGCACGCGGTATCGCATTGCTGCACGGACCGGAAACTCACCCGACAGTTCCACCGGGCACACGGGTTTCCGTGTCGCATTTGACATCTAGGGCTGTATTTCCCCCAAAATTTTCCCGAACTGTAGGCAGCTAACTTTCCATCAACCCACGGTTCAACAAAAAAACACAGATCCCGAGCAGCAGAAACACGCACCCCACGAAAGGGATGTAGATGCCTGCCCGTGCCTTTTTCAATCATGACCACTGCCACTGCCAAAACGTCGCAATGAAATCCGATGGCCGTAAAATCCAAACCCCCTCGATCTATCGCACGTTGAAGTTCCTGACGACCAACGGCCTCGCTCACCGGATCGAATCCCTGAACGCCTATGTCGGCGGCACCGAAGACAAGCCCGTGTTCATCATTTGCGATGGCAGCCCATGTGTTGAAGATACGCGGCCAGTGTTCCATCTGTCAGGAAATGGCGCTGGCGGCGGAATAGAGTGAAATCGTACGATTTCTGCGTACCAAATTGAACTTTACGTTTTCATCACGAAAAAGGGGGTCAAATGACCCCCTGAAACTGTACGATTTATGTGTACGAAGTTGAACTATTCCCCAAGGTGCGCACTTGGCGCACCGATAGTCATTCAGCCCCCAGTTGCTCCATCACTTCGTCCGATGCTTCGAAATTCGCAGTCACGCGCTGTACATCATCGTCGTCTTCCAACGTATCAATCAGGCGCATTAACTTTTCCATGCCGTCCAAATCCAACTCCGTCGTTGTTTGCGGTTTCCAGATCAGTTTGGTGGATTCAGATTCGCCCAATTCAGCCTCAAGCGCGTTGGATACTTCGTGCAAATCACTGTCTTCACAGAAGATCGCGTGACCGTCTTCCGATGTTTCACAATCCTCTGCACCTGCCTCAATCGCGGCCATCATCACTGTATCTTCGTCGCCGATGGACGCAGGGTACAATATCTGGCCTTTGCGATCGAACATGAAGGACACGGAACCGGTTTCACCCAAGTTACCACCGCACTTGGAAAACGTGCTGCGAACCGTGGATGCGGTACGGTTGCGATTGTCTGTCATCGTTTCAACAATCACCGCAACGCCGCCGGGACCATAGCCTTCGTAACGCACTTCTTCGTAGTCGTCGCCTTCGCCTGCTTGCGATTTCTTAATCGCGCGATCGATCACATCTTTGGGCAAGGACTGGGATTTCGCTTCCTTGATCGACATCCGCAACCGCGGATTGTTGTCCGGATCAGGGTCACCCATCTTTGCGGCAACGGTAATTTCCTT
Source organism: Planktomarina sp. (assembly GCA_049613825.1). Classification (GTDB taxonomy): domain Bacteria; phylum Pseudomonadota; class Alphaproteobacteria; order Rhodobacterales; family Rhodobacteraceae; genus Planktomarina. Next base: position 9,417 of record JBMZCY010000016.1, on the reverse strand, counting down.
GGCCAGTTTCGAGAACAATTTGGACCGTAATTTATCCTGACGACCCTTACGGTGTTGAATATTTGCCCACTTGGAATGGCCTGCCATGACGTACCTCTTAACCCTGAATTTACCGTCTTTTAAGCCACGTCCCGTATATGTTCAACGGGGCCAGTGGACATTCGCGAACAGACAGGCATGCTGATGGCAAATCACTATAGGATCGCGCAATGACAACGGATCAAATCATGCTGTTCACCCTGTTCGGGGTCGTATTTGGAATGCTGCTGTGGGGTCGCTATCGTTATGATCTTGTTGCCTTTTCTGCACTGATGATCGCGGTCGTTCTGGGGCTGGTGCCGACCTATGACGCGTTCAGCGGGTTTGGGCATCCGGCGACCATCATTGTGGCGCTTGTGCTGGTGGTCAGCGCGGGTTTGGTGCGCTCTGGGGCTGTGTTTTTGATTACACGCACGATGATTAACCCTGATCGTGCAATGCCAGTACACATCACAATGATGGGTGTGATTGGCGGGGTTTTGTCCGCTTTTATGAACAACGTCGCAGCGCTTGCCCTGCTGATGCCGGTCGATATTCAAACGGCGCGAAAGGCAAAGCGGATTGTGGGGTTGACCTTGATGCCCTTGTCGTTTGCCACGATCCTTGGCGGGATGGTGACACTGATCGGGACCCCACCGAATATTATCATCGCATCAATCCGCGAAACCCAGCTGGGCGAGCCGTTTTCGATGTTCGATTTCGCCCCAGTTGGCGGGGCTGCCGCACTGGCGGGGTTGGTGTTTGTGGCTTTGGTAGGTTGGCGCTTGATCCCACATCGTGATGACCAAAAAGACAGTGATTTCAGTGATATATCGACTTATCTGGCGGAACTTACGGTTCCAAAAGGCAATAAAGTCATCGGCGAAACAGTTGGGTCACTACATGAAATTGCCGAAAAGAATGACGTCGCAATTCTTGGAATGGTTCGCGATGGCAAACGCGTGCGCGGCACCGCGAAATATCGCGTTTTACAGCCAGACGATGCGCTAGTGATGGAGGCAACACCGGAAGCGTTAGATGAATTTCGGACAGCCTTAAATCTGGATTTCATCAATGCAGACCGCGCCCAAATGATGAACGCCGAAGGAACGACAATGGTGGAATGTGTGGTTACCGACACCAGCCGTTTGAACGGACGCACGGCACAATCGATAGGTCTGTCTTGGCGACGACGGACAGTGCTGATGGGCATTTCTCGTGAAGGGACACGGATAACAAAACAAGTGCGTAAAACCATACTGAAGCCGGGTGATATTCTACTGCTGCTGACACCGCAGGACACATCAGGCGACGTGGTCGAATGGTTAGGCTGTCTGCCCCTTGCGGATCGTGGGTTGCAGGTAACCGTGGACGACAAAATGTGGATCGCCATTGGCCTGTTTGGCGCAGCCGTGGCCGCCGCCAGCTTTGGGTTGATCTATTTGCCTGTCGCCTTGGGGTTGGTCGTTGTGGCCTATGTGCTGTCAGGCATTGTGCCCCTGCATGCGCTGTATGATCAGATCGAATGGCCCGTGGTTGTCCTGCTGGGGTCAATGATCCCACTTGGGGCTGCTCTGGAAACATCTGGCGGGACCGAACTGTTGGCGAATGGCCTACTGACCCTAACCGAAGGCATGCCGGCATGGGTGATCCTGACCGTGCTGATGGTGGTCACGATGACGCTGTCGGACGTTCTGAACAACACGGCCACTGCCATCGTCGCAGCCCCAATTGGCATCACAATGGCGCAAACATTGGGCGTGTCGCCTGACCCGTTCCTAATGGCTGTTGCAATTGCTGCCAGTGCTGCGTTCCTGACCCCGATCGGGCACAAGAACAACACGTTGATCCTTGGCCCTGGCGGGTACAAGTTCGGGGATTACTGGCGCATGGGCCTACCGTTAGAGGTGATCGTGATCAGTGTTTCCATCCCCATGATCCTGATCGTCTGGCCGCTGTAATTCAGGGATTGAATCTGGCTGTGGGGCGACTTCTTCGAATTCGATATCCACTCCGTTTTCCCGCATCACATGGCTGGTGAACGGATCATTGTCGGATGAATAGGGAAGTGCTGCGGCAGCGGTGACTGGAAATTTGATGTCGAAGCGATCCGTCAACCAGCCCCGTGCAGCGACCACCGCAGGATGATCCAACATCAAACCCGGACGGAATTCCAGAAAGCTGCGTGCATCAATTTCTTCATACCCCAACGCGATGATCGCCAGAAACGCGAGCGGGTGTTCAGCCAAGGTATATGCCTCGCCCTCGGATCCCATCAGAACATAGCGCAGGGGTTCATCCGGTTGTTCCCACATGGCGATGACAGACCCGCTGGCGCTGGACCGTATGAAAGGATAAATTGGCTGTGGTTTGGCGTGGGTCATCCCCGTCAGGCGCAAGACCCTACCAATCCTGGTCCGTGGCTTGCGTGGGGGCGTGAACCAACGATCCACGACCTGCGACATGGGATGCACTGCCAAATGGCTTTCCATGCGTTTCAGATCATCGACGGGCAACGCAGGTAAAAACGGATCACCGGTACTGCGAAACCGCTGGATGCCCCAGTCGGTTTCCAGCCAAGTCAAATAGTCCCACACCAAAGGATCAAACTGCATCCCGCGCGGCAGGTTCTTTTGCAAAAGGGTCAGGACGGATTTAGGTTTGGCCATGGGCGTACAGTGCTGAATCTAATTCCGAAATCAACTGCTTTGCGGTTTTGGTGCGACCAGATACATCACCGTTAACATCAGCCCCAAGGACAGCCAGATAGGCCCGGTATGACTTTCCCCCAACATCAGCATCGCCCAACCAATACTGGACAGGGTCACCAAATAACGAACCTGCACGCTAAATACGGACCCAAAACGGCCAACCACCATGACATAGCCGGAATAGACCAACGCGTGGATCATCGACGATCCGACCAAGGCCCATTCCGCAGGTCCCCAAGGATCAAGCGGGTTGATCCAATGCCTCGAACCCAATGCCGAAGGCAGCGCGATGATGAACCCAAAACGGATGCGCCCAACAACAACTGGATCGGACCTGCACCCCCTGTGCCCCGCTTGGCTACGAAATTGCATGGGATCACGCGCCAGTTCATTGGCACGCCACGGCGTCGGATCAAAGTAATAATGCCGAGGGCCATAACCCCGACGATCGGCAACAGCCTCAAATACGGGATAATCCGCGTCATGCAGGATGGGTTTGTGCCAGACGACCACCATCGCGGAACATCTCGACGCTCTTGGCTTTGCCGGTCATGTCGTCTGTGGTGGTAAGTAATCCGCATAGGGTTGCTTCGCCCATCGCGGGTTCAAAGCGACCTTTGGGCATACCAGTGATGAAGCGGCGCAGCGGTTCGGTTTTGTCCATTCCGATCACAGAATTATAGTCACCACACATACCAGCGTCAGATTGGAACGCCGTGCCTTTGGGCAGGATTTGGACGTCTGCTGTCGGGACATGGGTGTGGGTGCCAACAACCATGCTGGCGCGACCATCACAGTAATGACCGACTGCCATCTTTTCCGACGTAGCTTCGCAATGAATATCAATAACACTCGCCGCGATTGGCCCGCTGAGCGGGTGGCGTTTCAGAACAGTATCCAAAGCCGAGAAAGGATCATCAAACGGGCGTTTCATGAAGACCTGACCCAGAACCTGCGCCACCAGAACCTTGCGCCCCCGCGTCGCCGGATACAGGGCAACCCCGCGTCCCGGTGCCGATTTTGAAAAATTCAAAGGCCGGATGATGCGTGATTCTTGTTCGATGAACGCAAGCATATCTTTTTGGTCAAAAGCATGATCGCCCAATGTCAGACAATCTGCACCCGCGTCCAAAAGCGCCTTGGCATGGGCCGCATTCAGACCCATCCCCGAGGTCGCATTTTCCCCGTTTATAATCACAAAATCCAGCGTCAAACGGTCACGGATGTCTTGCAACCGGTCCTGCACTGCTTGCCGGCCTGCGCGGCCAACCACATCACCAAGGTAAAGTATTTTCATGAGAGGTGCCTTAGGTCAGTTCGGGGTGTTGAGCAAGGATGCCTCCGGCGGAGGTTATTTTATCAAGAAGAAGCTGGAGACGGTGTTATGACACCCGTTTCAGTGATGATCATGTTGAGGGGTTGATCTGTAGGTTCGAGGGGCAGGTTTTCTGCTTCTTGTGCCGTGAAAGCAAAGCCGATGGCAAGGACGGGACCACGGGCGCGCAGGCCTTCCAAAGTGCGATCATAGAAGCCGCCGCCATAGCCGATGCGCCCCCCTTGGCGGTCGAACGCCACAAGCGGGACGATGACAATTTCGGGGATCATCCATTCGATGTGTTCGGGGATTTGTGCTTTAAATGCGCCTTCCACCAGAGGTATGTCAGGGGCCCATTGGGCAAATTTCAACGGGGTTGCGGCGGCCTCGATCACCGGGATGCCAACCAACCCGTGTGCTGACGCTTCGTCCATTGCAGGGCGCGGGTCGATTTCGGTGTTGATGGGCATAAAGCCAGCCGTGGGCACGCCGCGATATCCAGCGAGGATTTCGGACAGGACACCACATGCCCCTGCGGACTGGGTTTGGAACGCTGTTTTACGGCGGGCGAATGCAGCGGCGCGGGCTGTTTTTTTCTGTTCATCAAGGGTCATACAAGCAACATCGCAGCAAGGCCAAGGAAGGCGAAGAAACCAACCACGTCTGTAACCGTGGTAACGAAAGCCCCTGACGCCAAGGCAGGATCAATGCCCAGACGGTCAAGGATGACAGGGATTACAGTCCCCGCAAGCCCTGCAATAACAAGGTTCACAACCATCGCAATGGCAAGAACCACGCCAATCATGGGCGACCCGAACCAGATCATGCCGATGATCCCCATCACGATGGCAAAGATGGTGCCGTTGACCAGACCCACCAACACTTCACGCCGGATCACGCGCCAGACGTTGGCAGTCGTCAAATCTTTTGTTGCAATGGATCGTACCGCAACAGTCAGCGATTGGGTTCCGGCGTTGCCGCCCATAGACGCCACTATGGGCATTAGAATGGCAAGGGCAACCACAGTGGAAATCGTCGCCTCAAACATACCAATCACCAGCGACGCGAGGATCGCCGTGACCAGATTAACAGCCAACCAGGGGAAACGGTTCTTCGTCGTTTCAATCACACGGTCGGTTAGCGATCCTTCGCCAACACCCGCCAGACGCAGGATGTCTTCTTCATGACCTTCGTCCAGAACGATCATCGCATCGTCGATGGTGATGACACCGACCAACCGTTCATCCTCGTCTACGACGGGGGCAGAAATCAGGTGATATTGGTTGAAGACATATGCTACTTCTTCCTCTGGCGTATCAGCGGGGATGGTGCGGAAACTGTCTTCGTTCAGATCCATCAAGGCATCTTTACGCGGTGACCCAAGCAATCGGCCCAGTGTCACATAACCCACCGGGCGGTGGCGCACGTCAATCAGAATGATGTGGTAAAAATGTTCGGGTAGACCGTCCGTTTTGCGTAGGTAATCAATCGCCTGCCCCACATTCCAGTGCTGCGGTGCCACGACGACCTCACGCTGCATCAAACGGCCTGCAGATTCTTCGGGGAAGGACAGCGACTGTTCGACGACGGCACGGTCTTGGTCGGTTAGGGCGTCAAGAACGGCTTCTTGTTGTGTGTCATCAAGGTCTTCGACCAAGTCCACAACGTCATCGGAATCCAAACCTTTGACCGCATAGGCCAGTTCTTCGGGGGCCAAGTTGTCGATAATGTCTTCGCGGATGCTGTCATCCAGTTCGGACAGAACATCACCGTCAATTCCACCCTTCCACAGATGCATCAACCTTTCGCGGTTGGCATCGCTGACCTGTTCCAAAAGATCGGCCACGTCTGCAGGATGCAGCGGGTCCAGCAAGTCGTGCAAGCGGTTCGCGTCATGCGTCTGCAAGGCCGCCCGCACATCGGTGATGCGCTGGTCGTCCAGAATCTCGGATCCGTCAGGGAAAGGCGTGGTCTGTTGTGTCATATCGGCCTTTACGAAGTCTGGGTTTGCGTGACAGATTACCGCAGAGTCACCCGATTTTGAAGGACCCTGCACCGATGAAAACGCTTTTGAAGGGGCAAACGTTGCAATTTTTGTCAAATCCGTTTCGGACGGATTGGGCCGGTGCTGTCAGGCATGAACCACATGGGGCTGTTGTGGTCGATCATGGTCAGATTGTTGATATAGGATTGGCCGATGCAATGGTGACTGCACACCCTGGCGCGGTGGTTAAAGATCATGGTAAGCACTTGATCTTACCCGGGTTTGTGGACGCCCATGTGCATTATCCGCAAACCCGTATCATAGCCAGTTGGGGCAAGCGGCTAATTGATTGGCTAAACACATATACGTTTCCCGAAGAAATGCGGTTGGCTGATCCATCTTATGCCACAACTGTCGCAGGCGATTATCTGGATTTGGTGACAGCGCGTGGGACGACGACAGTAGCGAGTTTTTGTACATCTTCACCTGTTTCTGTGGATGCGTTGTTTACCGCTGCTGAGAGCCGGAACATGCGGATCGTCGCAGGGAAAACATGTATGGATCGAAATGCGCCTGATGGTCTGTGCGATACGGCGCAGCGGGGGTACGATGAAAGTAAGGCATTGATCGACCGCTGGCATGGCATGGGCCGCGCGATGTATGCAATCACGCCACGCTTTGCTCCGACTTCGACCCCCGAACAGTTACAAACGCTGGGAGAGTTATGGTCCGAGTATCCCGACTGCTTGATGCAAACCCATCTAAGCGAGCAGCATGAGGAGATTGCGTGGGTAAGAGACTTGTTCCCTGAGGCAACCGATTACCTTGATATTTACGACCGCTTTGGCCTGCTTGGCCGCAATGGGCTGTATGGCCATTCCATCCACCTGACCGACCGCGAAAAAGCGAAACTGGCCGAGGTTGATGCGGCAGTGGTGCATTGCCCGACATCTAACACGTTCATCGGGTCCGGCTTGTTCGACACTATGGGTTTGACACAAACTCTCCGGGTTGCGTTGGCAACGGACACAGGCGGTGGTTCAAGTTTTTCTATGCTACGGACAATGGCGGCGGCGTATGAAGTGGCTCAGCTGCGTGGCGACGTATTGCATCCCGCGCAGATGGTTTGGATGGCAACGGCTGGTGGAGCCGAGGCCATGGGATTGAACGGTGTTATCGGAACATTGAACACCGGGGCCGAAGCGGATTTTGTTGTGCTGGATTTGGAATCGACCGACGCAATTGCGCAACGGGCGCGGAACGCAGACGGATTTTGGGACCTGCTGTTTCCAACGTTGATGATGGGTGATGAACGCGCTGTGGCTGCGACGTATATCGCGGGGGTCAAAGTCTAGAACGGTTCCAAGGGGCTTCGAAGCCCCTTGGAACAAGATGCACCTTCTAAACGCGATCCATCAATCGTGCCAGATGCGCGTTTTGTTTCGCGGCCAATGCGCGGGCATCCATAGGCACCAATTGACCCTGATCCACCACCTTACGGCCATGCACGAACACATCGCGTGGTGCAGTTGGCCCTGCCAACAGCAATGCCGCAGGGTCCCATGATCCAGCACTTTTCAAGTCGCCTACATCCCAGATCGCGATATCACCACAGAACCCTTTGGCGATCTGACCGCAATCGTGACGGCCTAACACTTCGGCCCCGCCGCGTGTCGCGATGCGCAGGGCTTTGCGGGATGACATGGCATCGGGACCATAGGCGACCCGTTGTAGTAACAGAACTTGTCGCGCCTCTGACATTATATCGCTGGTGTCATTCGACGCCGATCCGTCCACCCCTAACCCCACAGGAACACCTGCGTTGGTCATCGCTACAACGGGCGCAATGCCGGATGCCAAGCGACAGTTGGAACAGGGGCAATGCGCCACACCGGTTTTGGTGCGGGCGAACAAGTCGATTTCAGCCTCGTCCAATTTCACACAATGGGCGTGCCAGACATCGTCGCCAACCCAGCCCAATTGTTCGGCATATTCACCCGGACGGACACCGAATTTCTCAAGCGAATAGGCAATATCTTCGTCGTTTTCAGCCAGATGCGTGTGCAACATCACACCTTTGTCCCGCGCCAAAACCGCAGCATCACGCATCAATTCGCGGGTGACCGAGAATGGCGAACACGGGGCTAGACCGACACGACACATGGACCCAGCAGCCGGATCATGAAACCCATCGATCACACGGATCATATCTTCGAGGATCGCGGGTTCGTGTTCGACCAAAGCGTCAGGTGGCAGGCCACCGTCGGATTCCCCGATACTCATCGCGCCGCGGGTGGGGTGAAAGCGGATGCCAAGGGATTGGGCGGCCTCAATCGTATCCTCCATTCGGGTACCATTCGGATAAAGGTACAGATGATCTGACGTTAGTGTGCAGCCGGACAGCAGCAACTCTGCCAGCCCGACCTGTGCCGAGACAACAAAATCATCGGGCCGCATGTGACCCCAAATCGGGTACAGCGCCTGCAACCAGCCAAACAAAGCCGCGTCCTGTGCCGCAGGCACCGCGCGGGTCATGGTTTGGTACAAATGGTGGTGCGTGTTCACCAAGCCCGGCGTGACCACACAGCCTTTGGCATGAGTAACCTCCGCATCGGGGGCATCAATATTTGCGGCGACTTGTGTGATCCAACCATTTTCAATCAAAATATCGACGTTAGACAAATCCGTCGCGTTGTCTTGCATCGTCAAAACAGTTTGCGCGTTCTTAATCAGTTGCTTCATGTCATCGCCCCTTGCAAAATTACCATCGCCGCCGCGTGGATTTCATCATTCGCCGCTGCAATAATCTGACCACCATCCTTGGCGTTGCCACCATCCCATGTCGTCACGATGCCACCTGCCGCTTGGATAACAGCCATCGGGCCTTGAATGTCGTAAGACTGCAAGCCTGCCTCAATTACCAGGTCAATCTGGCCAGCAGCCAACAATCCGTAAGCATAGCAATCCAGACCATAGCGAGTCAGCTTGCAGTGCTCTGCAACTCTATGAAATGCGCGGCCTTCGGCATCGGTGCCAACTTCTGGAAACGTCGTGAAGATGATCGCATCAGACAGGCGCCGGGTTGATCGCGTCTTAATCGGTGTTGAAACACCTTGTCGCACCAGAACAGCACCGTTCGGTGATCCGACAAACCGTTCCATTGTGTAGGGCTGTGAAATCATCCCAACCTTCGGTCCATCTTCCGGTCCAACAGCAATCAGAGTTCCCCATGTCGGTGTTCCCGACAGGTATGCGCGGGTGCCATCGACGGGATCCAACACCCAAGTCAGGCCAGATGTTCCGTCCGTATACCCTTGTTCTTCCCCAAGAATAGCATCGTCGACACGCATGTCCGCCAAAACGGCCCGCATGGCAATTTCTGCGGCATG
>JBMZCY010000015.1:0-19508 GCA_049613825.1 Planktomarina sp. | reverse complement strand
GGGACGATGCCTCCGGCGGGAGTATATTTTAGCAATAGAATGTTAAGAATTCTGCGCCATTTTAACCATGCGGTACAGGCGGGAGCGTCGATGACCGCGCAATGGAACGCAGGATACGCTGTGCGTCACGGGGTTCGTATCATTTGGCCCCGTGTCTAAAGTCATAATTTCTATTGCTCGAAAAAACTCCCGCCGGAGGCAACGCTTAACGTTGAGGAAGCACACCCGTCAAAACATAGCGCAACATATCCGCCACCTGATGCGGTGTTTCGCAAACAGCCAATGCTGCCGCATCAACTTCCTTCAACGCATGCTGATGATCCGCGCCATGCATGATGACCAGCGACTTACCCATCGCCGCAGCATAACCTGCGTCAAATGCTGCGTTCCATTGCTTGTACTTCTCACCAAAGCGGACAACGACAACGTCGGCTTCCTCGATCCCTTTGCGGGTCCGGATCGCATTCAGTTTTGCACCTTTGTGATCGTGCCAAAACTTCTGATCTTCTGCACCAAGGATTGTTACACCACAGTCGTCAGATGCGTCGTGATCGGTAACAGGGGCCGTAAATTCGACAGGCAAACCATCAGTTGCCGCAATCACTTCAACCCGCCAGTCAGTATGAATTTCGCCAGAAAGATAAACGCGTAGCATGGGACAGTCCTTTATTTTGAAGTGCGCAGACAGATCCCGCACCGAACCAATAAATAACGCGGCGGGCTTGCCCCGCCACATTTTGATTTATTCGCGCAACGTGCCGCCGGTGGCTTTGGTCACTTTAGCAATAATTTTGCCTGACACCGCTTCGATGTCTTTATCCGTAAGCGTCGCGTCTTTGGGTTGAATGCGTACGGTGACGGCAAGGGATTTTTTGTCTTCGCCAAGGCTGCCCCCGATGAATTCGTCGAACACACGCACGTTTTCGATCAAGCCTTTGTCAGCTCCTGTCGCCGCATTTACCAAGGTGATCGCCTCTACATCCGTGCCGACAACAAACGCGAAATCACGTTCAACCGCTTGCAAATCGTTCAGCTTTAACGCCGGACGGGTTGCCGATTTCGCTTTCGGTACAGGCACGTTTTTCAGATGCACCGCAAAGGCTACAACCGGGCCTTTCACATCGAACTGATCAAGCACTTTGGGATGCAATTCACCGAACCCTGCCAAGGACGTTTTACCCAACGCCATACGTGCCGACCGACCCGGGTGCCACCAGTCCGACAAGCCGCGTTGGAACTGTACTTTGGCAGGCGCACCGAGGGCGCTTAGAATCGCTTCTGCATCTGCTTTCGCGTCATATGTATCGACTGCGCGGCGTGTGCCGTGCACGTCTTTGGGTCCAGTGTGACCGACAAGGATACCACAGACCAAAGACTCTTGATCTTCAGGTTCGCCACCATGCCAGATGGGGCCAACTTCAAACAGTGCCATGTCTGCGAAGCCGCGTGCTTGGTTACGTGCTGCAGCTTGCAACAGGCCCGGCAACAAAGATGGACGCATATGGGACATTTCCGAACTGATCGGGTTGCCCAGCATAGCTGCATCAGACCCACCGCCAAATGCCGCAGCTGCAGGGCCATCGACAAAACTGTAGGTCACACATTCATTATAGCCTAGCGCCGCCATTGTCCGGCGCGCCAGTGCTTCGCGACGTTGGGCCAAAGTCAAAACCGGCTTTGGAATACCAGTTTCCGTGCGCAGCATTGGTTTGCCTTGCAGCTTGGTCAAGGACGCAACACGGGCAATTTCTTCGACCAGATCGGCCTCGCCCAAAACATCAGGACGCCACGATGGAACCTGCGCCATATCGCCGTCCATCACAAAACCCAGATCGGTCAGGGTCTTACGCTGAGTATTGGCGGGAATCTCCATCCCGACAAGCGACTGCACACGATCGGTGTCCAGCTTGTAGGCACGGGACACGTCAGGAACAGCGCCTGCCACTACAACCTCGGACGCTTCACCACCAGCGTGGTCAAGGATCATTTGCGTTGCGTGATCCAAACCGTTCGGCGTCCACGCAGGGTCGATCCCACGTTCAAACCGGTAACGTGCATCCGAATTAATCTTCAACGCTCGGCCCGTGTACGCCGTGCGAACAGTGTCAAAGAACGCGGCTTCGACAAACACATTCACAGTCTCGTCCGTACAACCGGACGCCAAACCACCCATCACACCTGCGATGGATTCCACACCGTTGTCGTCGGAAATCAGGGTCATGCCTTCCGACATGGTGTATTCTTTTTCATCCAGCGCGGTCAGCGTTTCGCCACCTTTGGCGCGATGAACGCGCAGGCCACCCGCAACCTTATCCACATCAAACACATGCAAAGGACGGTTGTTGTCGTAAGTGAAGAAGTTCGTCACATCGACCAAGAACGAAATCGGACGCAGGCCCAGCGCCTTCAGCTGCAGCTGCAACCACGCAGGAGACGGTCCGTTCTTCACGCCTTTGATCACGCGACCATAGAACACAGGCGCTTGGGCCAGCGTATCTTCGTCGATAGTCACAGAAATCGGACAGGGGAACGTGCCGTTGATCACCGGATCAACCATATCCTTCATCACACCCACGCCACGCGCGGCCAGATCACGGGCAATGCCACGCACACCCAGCGCATCGGGACGGTTCGGCGTGATCGCAATTTCAATTACAGGATCAACTTTACCCGGATCGGTTTCAGCCAAGTAATCTGCGAAGGATTGACCAACCTCACCCGCAGGCAATTCAATGATGCCGTCATGTTCTTCGGACAGTTCCATTTCGCGTTCGGAACACATCATTCCATAGGACTCGATCCCGCGTATTTTGCCAACGCCGATGGTCGTGTCAATGCCAGGCACATAAACGCCGGGTGACGCGATCACGACCGTGATGCCTTCGCGGGCATTCGGTGCACCACAAATGATCTGAGTCATACCGTCCGCAGTTTCGACCTGACAAACCTTCAACTTATCCGCATCAGGGTGCTTTTCCGCAGATTTCACCTTGCCGATTTTGAACGGGGCCAGCTCCTCTAACGGGTTTTCGACGCCTTCAACTTCCAGACCCAAATCTGTCAGCGCTTCGCAGATGTCATCTACAGACGCATCGGTGTCCAAGTGGTTCTTTAACCAAGACAAAGTGAATTTCATCGACCAGCTACCCTTTATTCTTCAACGGTTCCGATATCCAACTTTCGCGCCATTCGCCAGTGCAAGCGACGGGATTTTAGATAGGACATCGGGTCTTTGCTGGATTTCACTGCAATCACCTCGGCCAAGACGGTCGCCATGATCAGCGCGTGTTCCGCTTTCTGGGCCTGTGTCTTGGGTTTGCCACCGTGCAGGAACCCTGCAACGATCTGCATATTCCGATCCCACGCGGCCTGCGCCTGTGGGACTGTCAGGTGCCGAACACGCTGTTCATAATACCTGCGCGCCCGGTGTGTGCGGGTGACCAGCAGCATCCAGATCAAAAGCGGCAAGGTTATATATTTTACGGAAAACAGCAGAGCCGAGAATGCTATGTACATCGGATTCAGCGGTGTTTTAGATCTTCAACCATTTCGAAATGTTCGAACACCAGCTCCATCTTCGGGGTGAAGGCACCTTCGGCCTTGAATTCTGCCATCCGCAGCTTGCGCCACGCATCCAACGTGTCGCGACCTGCTTCAATACCATCGGCCCGCGCCATATCGGCGGTCACGTTTTCGAACGTAACTGTCTGTACCTTGGTCGTGCGGATCACCAGCGCGGGCGATCCATCCCATTCCACCGCAATGTCCGCGCGGCCAACCTTGGGCATGGATTTTGGATCATCTGCGAAATCCGAGGCCGCAGCGCACATCGCCGCTTTCGACTTACCACGCACCAAGGCCAACTGTTTGTCATTCGACGCCTGATCCGCCCCGAATTGAAACGTCCCCGCGCCGGGGTATGTGTCGTTCAGGTCTTCAAGATCGTTGGTCATGGCGGTAGCTTTCTATTGATTTGGAGGCGTTATTTTGGATCAAAGACCCGTGTTCGGGAGGCACGACCGAACCGCGCCCGACCCTCCCCCACGGGAGGGCGCTTCTCGCCCACCCTAGTATCGGTCGCGGTTCTTAACTCTTAGTTCACAGTTCTAAACCTAGTTTTTCAGCGATCTCTTGCTTCAAATATGCTTTTGCCAATTCCATAGTCATACCAATGGTCATACCACCAACTTTTGAAGCACCTGACTTTGTTTTAGCCCAAACATTATCGCTCCTCACCAGATCCAAAAAATCATGGCCAACATGGGTTAGGTTTGAGCACCAAAATTCGCCTTGCCTTTCAACAACCACCAACCCTGCTTCTTCTAACTTCAATAAATTGTACTCAATATCTAAAGACATGGTCCTCCCAGTCTCCAAATACCCGTCCGGCCACCCTTGATGACTATAAAGTCCTTCTGGCGTCCATTTTAACCCATCGAAATCGTCGCAAGCTTCGATATCCGACAGAATGGTTCGCTGAAGCTCGAGACTTCGCTTCACCTACTCAAACCCCCAACCAACCCCGGCTGATCCAACGCACTGAACCCATAATGACGCAACCAACGCAGGTCGGAATCAAAGAACGCCCGCAAATCCGGAATCCCGTACTTCAACATCGCAATCCGGTCGATGCCCATGCCGAAGGCAAAGCCTTGGTATTCGTTCGGGTCGATACCACCAGCGGCCAGCACTTTGGGATGGACCATGCCAGAGCCTAGGATTTCCAGCCAGTCGTCGCCCTCGCCCACTTTCAACTGGCCACCGGCCCATGAACAGCGGATGTCGACTTCGGCGGAAGGCTCAGTAAACGGGAAGTGGGACGCGCGGAAGCGCAACTCAACTCCGCCGTCGACCTCAAAATAGGCGCGGACGAATTCTTCCAGCACCCATTTCAGGTTGGCCATGGACAGGTTTTTATCAATCGCAAGACCTTCGACCTGATGGAACATCGGGGTGTGGGTTTGGTCGTAATCCGCGCGGTACACGCGGCCCGGGCAAATCACGCGCAACGGTGCGCCGTGCTTTTCCATCGACCGGATTTGGACGGGCGACGTGTGTGTGCGCAAGACGTGGGGCGGACGATCATCCCCTTCGGCGCGGTGCATATAGAACGTGTCCATTTCCGCCCGCGCGGGGTGGTGGCCCGGAATGTTCAACGCGTCGAAGTTGTACCAGTCCGACTCGATCTGCGGACCTTCAGCCACGGCAAAGCCCATGTCGGCGAAGATCGCAGTCACCTCTTCCGACACCTGCGAAATCGGGTGAATGGACCCCGTGCGCCCCGACCGATCTGTCCGGCCCGGCAGCGTCACGTCCAACCATTCGGACCGCAACCGTTCGTCCAAAGCAGCATCGGCAAGACCAGCTTTGCGTGCAGCCAACGCTGAATTCACTTCGTTCTTCAAAGCGTTCAAGGCAGGACCAGCGGTCTGGCGTTCCTGGGCGGTCATCTTGCCCAGTTCGCGCATTTTCAGGCTGATTTCACCCTTTTTGCCGACGGCCTGCACGCGCAGGTCTTCCAACGCGCTTTCATCTGCGGCATCCGCGATCAGCGTCAGGTATTTGGCTTTCAGATCATCCATGGCGTGCGCCCCTATATTCGTCCCCCGCGATGTAGCGCGGTGGGGTCAGGGGTGCAACCAACGGTACAGATCAGGAGCTGAGGTATCCGCCCACAATCGCAACAAAGGCCCCAATGTGGACGACCATGATGGCGCGGTCTTTCCACATGAAGCCAACCGCGAACCAAAGGATGATACCGACCACAAACGCAAGCACGTTCCAAGGTACGATGTTCAGGCCCGTCAATGCATAGCCTGCCATTTGAATGACGGTGGCGATCCACTTTACGATGTCGACAGTTTTCACGGTGCGTGTTCCTGTTTCGGTTTCAAAATCATACGTAGTGTAGCCCAGTCACGGCTGCAATTGCGCCATGCAGACATCCGGCATGCCTTCGTCATTTTGTCCATCAGTCGCGTCAATCACTTGCAAGCCGCGCTTGGTGTAAAACGCCCGCGCTGCGTGGTTGTCCCGAAATGCCCAAAGGCGCAGCGGGTCACATTCGGCATTCGCATGATCGAACAGAGCCGACCCGATCCCCTGCCCCAATGGGCAGGATCAACATACAGATGTATCATCCAGCCTTTTTCGCTTTGCGTCGGCGGGATACCAAATTCAGCACTTCAACCAGCGCAGCAAAGGCCATGGCAGAATAGATGTACCCCTTTGGCACATGCCGCCCAAATCCGTCAGCAATCAAGACCATGCCAATCATTAAAAGGAAGGCGAGGGCCAACATGACAACAGACGGGTTCGCCTGCACGAAACGCATCACAGGACCAGATGCCAGCAACATCATCCCAACAGCGATAATCACAGCAGCGACCATAATCGGAAGTTCATTCGTCATCCCCACAGCCGTCAAAATAGAATCAATCGAGAACACCAAATCCAACAGAACAATCTGCACGATCGCAGCGCCCATAGTGGTGGTCATTGCGTTCGATACTCCGTTCGCACCTTCGCCTTCGGGGTCCATCTTGTGACGAATTTCAGACACTGCTTTCCAGGTCAAAAACAGACCACCAACAATAAGGATAATATCGCGCCAGCTGAACGCAGTTTCGAACGTTGGCTCCCCATGCACACCCAATGGTCCGATGATCCCAAGATCGAACACAGGTGCCGTAAGTCCGACAATCCATGCAATTCCTGCCAACATCGCCAACCGCAGGATCAAGGCCAAACCAATGCCCAACTTGCGGGTAAAGTCCTGTTTTTCCACAGGGACCTTCGCCGCAACAATAGAAATAAAGATCAGGTTATCGATGCCAAGAACAATCTCTAACGTGACCAGCGCGAAAAACGCTGCCCATGCATTTGGGTCAGATAACAGATCTAACATCATGTGGCCTTTCTAACCGTCGAAGCCCGCATCACGTAAGGCAACAGCAAGACGTTTCGCAATAGTTGCGCTGCCCAAAGGGGACGGGTGAATATAATCATTATCATAGAATGACGTATCACGCGGTGGGAAGATATCTTTCATGTCAACGAAATACATTCCGGCGCGACCATCAGTGAACGCCTTTACACGCGCTTCGATCACATCCAATTCATTCGCGCAGCGATCATAGGCGGATCCAAGACCACCTGATCGATGGTACCCCACATACATGATTTGTGCGCCTGTTTTCCGCAGTTCCAGCATCAGTTCAGGGATTTCACCACCGCCTTTGGTGGCAACGAGCTGATCCACAACTGTCGGGCATTTCAAGCACAGACATTCGAAATACACATCATTCGCACCGCCATTCAGAATAACCCATTCCGGTGTACGATCATCAAACTGGTTCGGAATTTGCATACGTGTGAACTGCATCGCAGGGTTCGGCTGACTGATACGCGATGCCGAAATCGAGAAATTCGCCACAGGCGCACCCAATTCATCAGCCAGTGCATTGCCGACTGACTGTCGCGTATTACGATGCCATGCGAGAACGCTGTCACCAATGATGGTGACCTTTGCATCCGGGGTCGATCCCGGCAAAGGCGCACACGCCGAAAACAATAAAGCAAAAGCAAGAATTAAATATCGCATAGAACCCCAACAAAAAAGACCGCCGGGATGTCCCGACGGTCTTTCTATATCACAAATTTGAAGAAAAACTTACGCAGCCAAAGCTGCCTGTGCTTTTTCAACAATCGCACCGAATGCGTCTGGTTCGTTAACGGCCAGATCAGCCAGAACCTTACGATCCACTTCGATGCCAGCCATCGCCAAACCATTGATGAAGCGGCTGTATGTCAGCGATTCATCGTGCGAACGAACTGCAGCGTTGATCCGTTGGATCCACAAGCTGCGGAAGTTCCGTTTCCGGTTTTTCCGGTCACGGGTCGCGTATTGGTTCGCTTTATCAACAGCCTGCGTTGCAGTGCGAAACAGGTTCTTACGGCGACCGTAATAACCTTTTGCGGCTTTGATTACTTTTTTATGGCGGGCGTGGGTGACTTTACCACTGGTTACTCGGGACATATTATATTCCTTCCCTTAGCGGTCGTATGGCATGTAGCTTTTGACGATACGCGCATCTGGCGCCGACAAAGCTGTTGTACCACGGGCAGTACGGATAAATTTACGGGTGCGTTTGATCATGCCGTGACGTTTGCCTGCCTGACCTGCCAGCACCTTACCGGTTGCCGTCACCTTAAAGCGCTTTTTGGCGCTCGATTTAGTCTTCATCTTGGGCATTTGCGTCTCCTTAACTTTTAGAACGATACGCACGACTCGGCATGCCACATTGGCCGGCCGTGCAAGGATGCTGTGTATTAGGAGGGGACGGCGGGGATTGCAAGCATGCTTCGTTGCCAATTGCGATGTTTGGTGCAGTAGGGTTAGTCTGATTACACAGATTATTCGGAGTATGAATTTGAAACATCTATTATTTGCCGCGACCACCATGATTTTGTCGACCCAATCCGCATCTGCGGACAGTTGTATTCACACCGATAGAATCGTCGGAATGGCAGATTACATCTTGGACAACCGTTTTGAATTACCCGGACTGGGGCGCGCTGCATTCGGCAGCGATGCCGCTTATTTGAAACTGCGCTATGATACGTTAGATACAACCAGCGGATTACAAATGCTGAACGATTTAAAAGTATCCGACCGTCGCCCACCCCGTGGATATGCAGAACTGCACGCAGCTTACGTTCTCGCCACAAATCCCGAAGACAGCGTGCTACTCGACCCGTCTATCCCTGTCGAAGACATCGCCATCTTGATGGCCCAAACAACGGTCCAGCGAGCGGTGATTACACATGACGGCGGACAGAGGTTTTTTGAGATTATCAACGCGGCCAAACAATCCGATCAGGAAAATACGCGCTTTCTGGCAAACCCGTTTAACATTCTTAGCGTGGCAAGTGCAGTCGGGGATCAAACAGATGAATTCCGCCGTAATCTTGCAACCCTTGCAGAAGAAAACGGCTTTCTAATTTTCGCTGCTGGTCTGTTAATGGAACAAGATGATCTGTCACATCTTCAGCAATTTCTAAGACGTCACAATACCAAGCAGTTTCATGATTTTCATCCGCTGCAGCACGCCACCAATTACACATTGGGCCTGATGTCACGCGAACGCAGTTTGTTGGAGTTAGAAGGCTACGCGGAAGGTCACCGCCTGCCCAACCCGACGTTTTTTATAACGATGCAAGCGGCGCTTTTTGAAACCAATCCGAACTGGTCCAACATATATCTGAACCAAACAGGTCTTACTAAAAGTGTAGAATTTGCAAGCAACACCGCGCTATCCGCAATTGATACAGGGGACCTGAATCCTGTGAAGGATGCCTTTGGATACGCCGCTTATCTGTACCGCGCCCTGCAATTCATGGATAGCAGTACGGAAGTTTGGCAAACACTGGATAGCATTAATTGGCCCGGTCAACGCTTTGCGCATTTCACGGGATCTGCAGTAACTTCGCTGGACTGGATGCTGGCACTAGATGTGCTGGGGCCTTTTGTTCGAAGTGAAGTGGATGTTTTACCAAGGCAACCAAAACAGTTTTCTGGGTCAACCGATTGGTCTGAATGGGCACGCATCGCACGTGCGGTGGAACAAGATACATGGGCAGATGATTCCAGTTTGAACACCGCGATCCTGATCGATCTGCTTTGGGAAAAAAGTGAATGGGATACTGCGTTTCAAATCGCGGCGGATCAGTTGCCCATCAAACGTAAAATGGCAGTTGCAAGGGATTACATGCGACGGATGGATTTACAGTGTCAACAAGCAGTCCATTTCCCAGGTGGTGCACTTCGCTTTGGGGGACGTCCAGTGTATCGGTTCGACTAGCAACAATTCCTAAAGCAGGTCGGATCTTGATAAATCAGGGTCCGGCCTAACGCCCTATAAAATATGCAAGTACCTCAATAAACGCCTCTGGAACATCGGCCAAACCAAAGCCTGTCCCCGCATTCAGGTATCCCCAGACGAACATCGCGCCACCAATAACAGTCAACACAATGCCCATCACCAGTGGTCGGTTTTCGATGCTGCTAGCCAGCCATGACATCAGACCGAATCCACCGGTCATAAATCCACCTACGATCCAGAATGCTGTCGATAATGCCATGACGTGTCCTTAGATGTCGTCGGGTTCTGATCTGAATATAAGCCGTTCTTCGCAAGGTGCAACGCGCAGGATATTTGTGGTGCCTGCTTGGTTGAACGGAACACCTGCTGTTACCACGATTTGTTGCTTTTCTGTCGCAAATCCCTGCGATGTTGCGGCGCGCACGGCTTCGACGACAGCGCCTTTGAAACGTTCAACCGGTCCTGTCATCACACAATTTGTGCCCCATGTTAGGCACAAGCGACGGGCAGTGACTTCGTTGGCCGTCAACGCGATGATCGGAACCACGGGGCGTTCACGTGCAGTCAAGGCCGCAGTAGTGCCCGATGATGTGAAGCACGCAATCGCCGCAACATCAGTGGTTTCCGCGATTTCACGGGCGGCGGATACGATGCCATCGGCAATTGTGTGACCATCTGTTTTCCGACTTGCGTTGATGACTTCGCGGTAGGTGGGGTCAGCTTCGACTTCGACCGCAACATTGTTCATGGTTTGCACCGCTTCAATTGGGAAATCCCCTGCAGCGGATTCCGCAGACAGCATGATCGCGTCGGACCCTTCATAGATCGCGTTCGACACATCCGACACTTCGGCGCGGGTGGGCATCGGACTTTCGATCATCGATTCCAGCATCTGCGTGGCCACCACCACCGGCTTGCCCGCCGCACGACATTTGCGTACCAAACGCTTTTGGATCGGAGGCACGGCGTGGACTGGCAGTTCAACACCAAGGTCCCCGCGGGCAACCATGATCCCGTCACTTACCTTCAAAATGTCATCAAAGAATTCCACTGCAGTCGGCTTTTCAATCTTCGCCAGAACAGCCGCACGACCATTCGCTAGCGCGCGGGCTTCGTAAATATCTTCAGGACGCTGTACAAAAGACAAGGCCAGCCAGTCGACGCCCAATTGGCAAACAAATTCCAAATCCGCGCGGTCTTTTTCAGACAGGGCTTTCAGTGGTAGGACCACATCCGGTACGTTCACGCCTTTGCGATTGGAAATCGTACCACCGGCGATGACCGTGCAGTCTGCGAAATCCTTGCCACAAACGTCGACCGTTAAGCGGATTTTGCCGTCATTGACCAGCAGGGATGATCCAGCTTCCAGGGCTTCGAAGATCTCTTTGTGGGGCAGGCACACACGGTTGATATCACCATCCGCAGGATCAAGATCCATGCGGAATTTTGCGCCGATGACTAATTCTTCGGACTCATTCTTAAACGTTCCAACGCGCAGCTTTGGTCCCTGAAGGTCGGCCAAAATTGCGATAGGGGAATCCAGATCTTTTTCGATCTGTCGAATAATCTCATGCCGTGCCGCGATTTCAGCATGATCACCGTGGGACATGTTCAGGCGGAACACATCGGCCCCCGCTTCGTGCAGCTTGCGGATCATCTCATAATCATTCGATGCTGGCCCAAGGGTGGCTACGATTTTTACGTTACGATCTCGCTTCATGGTGCGGTCCATCTCTTATGTTATCGCTATCAGTCGCCCTTGTGCAGCATTTCCCTTCCGGGGGCAACTCGGCTACATCGGGGTTATGACAGATCATACACCATTCTTTGTAACAGGCGACCAACGGTCTTCGCGTTGGGTTATTACTGCGGACCATGCACGAAACACTGTGCCGGATTTTGTGGGCGGCGACCTTGGATTGCCTGCCGCAGATATGACCCGCCACATCGCGTTTGATCCCGGCGCTGAAGGGGTAGCATTGGCATTGGGTGAATTGCTGGACGCCCCTGTGATATGTGCGAATTTTTCCCGCTTGGTGATTGATCCGAACCGAGGTTCTGACGATCCGACACTGGTGATGCAGCTGTATGATGGAACGATCATCCCTGCGAACAGGGGGATATCAGAGGCCGCGATCAAAGAACGCGCTGACCGTTTGTACCATCCGTATCACAATGCCTTGCAAGGGCTAATGGATGCGCGGGAAGCACCTATTCTGATCGCGATCCATTCATTCACACCTCAGCTAAAAGGCCGTGCGCCAAGGCCTTGGAAGGTCGGCGTTCTGTTCGCAAAAGACACCCGTCTGTCAGATCCATTTATCGCAGAACTGCAAAAGAACACGTCCCTAACCGTAGGCATTAATGAACCTTACGTCGGCCACCTGCCAGGGGATTCCGTAGACACGCATGCGCTGAAAGATGGTCATCACAATACGCTGATCGAACTGCGGAACGATCTAATTGAAACCGAAGCGCAGCAAGCGGAATGGGCGGCACTTCTGGCCCCCGTGCTGATCACCGCGTTGGATAAAGCAAAGGATTAACCATGCCCCACATTATCATCGAACACACTGACAAAACCACCGCGCAAATGCCCACCATCTGTGCCGAAGTTTTCACTGCAGCATCCAAGTGCAGCAGTTTTCCCGATGCATCGGCTATCAAGGTGCGCAGTGTTCTTTGTGCCAACCACACAGGCGGTACTGGTGACGACTTTGCCCATGCAACGATCAAAGCACTGTCAGGCCGGAACGATGCGCAAAAGGCAGAAGTGACAGACGCCGTGATGAATGTGTTGAACGCCCACCTTACATCTACGTCAAACCTGACGGTGGAATTTTACGACCTGCACACCGACAGCTACCGCAAACGCGCATTGTAAGGGCTATAAACATGGACAAACAAACTGAAATAGAACTACAAGCCGCCGCCTTCCGCCGCTTGCAAAAGCACCTGATGGAAGACCGCACCGATGCGCAAAACATCGACATGATGAACCTTGCGGGATTTTGCCGCAACTGCCTGTCGCGCTGGTATCAGGAAGCCGCTAATGAGCGTGAGATCCAGATGACCAAGGAAGAAGGTCGTGAAGCATTCTATGGGATGCCGTTCAGTGAATGGAAGGCGAAGTATCAGACCGATGCGTCCCCCGCAGCATCGGAAACATTCCAAAAATCACACAACTAAAAACAAAAAAGCCGCCCAAATCACAGGGCGGCTTTCTTAGTTTTAAGGGGAAATGTTTACTTGTTGTAAACGCCGCCCTTATCTACTTTCTTTGAAAATTTGGTCACACCGCCAGCTGCCAAAATCTTGGCTTGGGCAACCCAAGTGTCGCGACTGACACGGCCTTTGAAGCCTTCAAGATTTGCATCAACCCACGCAACTTCCTGATCTGACCAAGACGCTATTTGATCAAAGTGATAGAAACCCAGCTTGTTGCACAGCTTCTCCATCTTTGGTCCAACGCCTTTGATCTGTTTCAGGTCATCAGCTTTGCCATCACGGGCAGCGGTCAGTGTTGCAGGTTTTGTGCCCTCGTTTTCACCTTCGATGATGCCGTCGCCATCATAATCGACGCCCACTTCAACAACAGTTACAGGCGTTGCAACGGGTACAACCATTGGCGCTGGTGTTGCATGCTTAGCCTTACAATCAGCAAGGGCAGCTTCCAGATCTGCGATGCGTGAATCCTTGTCCACGTGTTTGCGACGGCACGCATCCAATTCGGATCGCAAACGGTCCCCTTCCAAAGACATCGACGACGACCGCCCCCAAATAATCCAACCTGCGATCAGACCAATCAGCGCGGCAAGCACCAGAAGGATCCAGATTTCACCCAGTAAAAATCCCCATTCTTGGAACATCTTTCTATCCCTCCAACTTTTTAGTTATTGTCTGTGGTCGAAGACGACCATTTGAATTCTGTTCGGCGGTTCGCAGCCAGACCTTCTTCCGTTGCATTGTCTGCGATGGGGCGGTCTTCACCATATCCAATTGCTGTTACACGATTCGGGGTCACACCCCGCGCTGCGATTTCCGCCAGCACAGATTGCGCCCGCGCATCTGACAGACGCTGATTGAAGTCGGCTGATCCACGGTTGTCCGTGTGACCGCTGATTTCCAACATTAGATTTGGATCCTGCAAACAGTTCAATGCATCGCGTGCCAGTTCATCCAATGTTCCTGCAGACGTTGCATCAACATCAGATCCACTGGTAACAAAGTTGATCTGAGCTACCGCAAGAATTTCACGGCTGCGCGTATCACATGCATCTATGGATGGCACGAACGCGAACGGATCAACAGGTTCCGGTTCAACTTCGGCCACAACAACCGGTTCCGGTTCAGGCTCTGGTTCGGGTTCAGGCTCTGGCAGCCGGAACCAGCCTTCGGCTGTGAACTCTTCCTGACGGCCATTCGCAAGGGTACGGATGGTGCCAAGGGCCACTGCATTGGGTGAGGCCACAACGGTCAGTGGTACGCTGATACCACCCTCGATTGTAGCACGCAGACGATCCAAATTTTCTTCCGGCCCTGCGATGGCAAGGATCGAAATATCATCACCCTCGCCGGTCACCGTAAAGCCGTCCAAGCGGGATACATAAGGGTTCAAGCTGGTCAAAGCCGCCCTCGCCGATACAGGATCACCTGTCAAACCTGTCACCGCTGACGAAGACGCAGCAGCAATACCCGCCAACTGGGATGCCTCGGTCGCAGCGAAGCCTGCTGGCAATTTGCCAGTTACGGTTGGCGTTTCACCGGTAGCATATTCCACGGTCCAAGATGGGTCGGACCCGTCATCCAGATAAGTCAGATCAACCGTCTTAGTCACATCATCCCCCAGATCATCAAGGATTACATCCACGACATCACCAACCGACGGCGTTGTTGCAACACCCGTCAGGCGAATCGCAGTTTCGGTCACCTGCAACTGTCCCGATGTCAGTTCAGCCAAACCAGCCAGACCAGTTTGTGCAGTTCGCGCAAACCCGCGGGTGCTTTCGATTTCGGCCAAAGCCACATCGCCAACATCTACAGGACTGTCCAGTGTAAGCGCGACCACATCGGTGGACATGCCAAATGGAAATTTTCCATTTGCGGTCGCAGTGATCTCATCTTTCTGCACGTTCAAATTGAACGGCACACCGTCATCAGCGATTTGAATATCGCTGGTGACAACCACACCATCATCCGCACCTGTCAACGCGGCAAGGGCCGCATCACGACCTGCACGAGTGGCAACACCCGTCAGGGTCAGCCTGCCAGGAGCCACATCCAACGTACCAGTGTTCAGCGATTTCAAACCCGCCAGACCTGCATTCACGGAGGCAGGCAAATCAGCATCACCCCCGATTTCAGCCTGTGACAGAGATGCTGTATCAACGTCGGTTTCCAATGCATCACCGATCATAGAGGCAGGCATGTCAAACGGCAATTTCCCGGACGCTGTTGCAGCAGTACCACCACTTTCGACACGCAAACCAAATGCTTTGCCATCGTCGAAGATGGTAATGTTAGATTGCACATCGAACTCTTCAGGTGCCCCATCTAATGCTGCCAATGCGGCGGCACGACCTGCGCGAGTTGCGACACCTTCGACCAAAATGGTGCGATCAATGACCGACAGCTTCCCGGTTGTCAGCGTTTTCAATGCAACCAGACCTGACGATGCCCCTGCGGACCATGCGCCATTTGGATCATCAATTTCAGCAGTCTCAATCGCCGAAGTATCCGCGCCTGCGCCTGTTACATCCGATACGATAGTTGCTTCGGATCCGAAGGGTAGTTTGCCGGATGCCACTTGGCCGGTTTCCAGACGATCCACATACAATGTAAACGGCGCACCGTCATCAGACAGGGCAATGTCCACGTCTTGCGCAAAATCGCCATTAACGCTTTTCATGGTTTCCAAAGCCGCATCACGTCCTGCGCGGGTGGCGACACCCGTCAGGCGGATGGTTTGACCCTGAATGTCCAATTCCCCCACGTTCAAAGACGCAAGCGCCTGTAGTGATGTCCCCGCAGCGGCTGGCCATACGCCGCGTGTGCTTTCAATCTCTGCCAACTCTAACCCGTTCTTTGGCGCATCAACGCCAAGAATCGAATTGACCAGTGACGGGTCCATGTCGAACGGCAGTTTGCCGGTTGGCATCACATCACCACCTGTCACAACATTCAATGCAAACGGACGGCCATCATCCGCCAAAGAAATGTCGGATGAAACGACATACTGGTTCGCCAAAGCGGTCAGCTTTGCTTCTGCTGCTGCTTTGCCATCACGTGTTGCAGCCCCGGTCAAAGACAGTTCTTGATCGTTGATCGCCAGTGTGCCGCTGTTCAAGTCAGCCAATGCACGAACACCTGTACCTGCGAAATCAGGCCAGTTGGCATCGGACCCGACGATGTTCGCTTGCGCCACACCGTCTGTATTTACATCCATGCCCAGATCACCCGTAACCGAGGCCGTTTCCATCGAAGACGGCACTTTGCCTACAGCCGTCGCACCGTTTTCGTCCTTGCGAACAGTTAGACGCATTGGCGTGCCGTCGTCTTCTAATGTGATATTGTCCGTCAGGGTATATCCGTCCGGCAGTCCCGCTAGCGCGGCAAAGGCCGCTTCGCGATCCTGCGGGAATGCGGCCAAACCGTTGATTGCAATATCACGGTCAGAAATTGTCAGGTTCCCGTTTTTCAGCAATGACAGCCCATCAAGGCCCTGCCCGACAACACCTGGCCATTCAGCATCGGGCATACCAGCAGCTAAAGTCAGACCAGATGCCGCAGCACCAATGCGATCTGCAAATGCAGTGCGCTGTGCTTCGGTCGGAACGTTGCCGCTGTAGGATTGACCATCAGCAGACAGGTCGGAATTAAATGCGTATGGGGACGCTGTCGCCAACACCTGAATGTAGTCGACCACCACACGGCGCCCTTCAACATTGTTAAGCGCGGTCACAATGGCATCACGATCTGCTTCGCTGTTGGCCAAGCCAGAAACCGTGATATCCCGCCCTCCAACAGACACATCTAACGGGTGATGGGACTGAGACACCGTGCGCTGTGCGCGTTCGGTGACTTCTGACTCCATAGTCACTGCGTTGTTGTTTGTGCCCCACCAGCCAAGAATGCCGACGCCAAAGCACAAAACAAGAATACCCAAGATCGCTCGCATGGTATTGGTTCCCCCAAAATTCGTTAAAAAACCGTAAGGCAGGTTTCCGCCTACAAGCAAGGGGAAGCACCAGAATGCTTCCCCCTAAAGTCCCTAATTAGGCCATTCGTCATTTTATCAAGTTTAGATTGCGACCTTGCGGCTTTCATCCAGATAGATTTCACGCAAACGCGGGGCGATCTTGCCCGGTGTACCATCGCCCAGTTTCGCGCCGTCAATTTCGACAACGGGCTGAACGAATGTGGTTGCCGATGTGATAAAGGCCTCATCCGCTTCCATTGCTTCTTCGATTGTAAACAAGCGTTCTTCGACTTCCATCTGTGCTTCGGTCGCGAACCGCAGGACTGCGGCACGGGTGATGCCGTGTAGAATGTCGTTGGACAACTGACGGGTGATGATCTTGTTGCCTTTGACGATGTAGGCATTGTTAGACGACCCTTCGGTCACATGCCCATCTTCAACCATCCACGCATCATCACAACCCGCAGCCTTCGCCGCCATTTTCGCCATAGACGGGTACAGCAACTGAACCGTTTTAATATCCCGACGGGCCCAACGCTGATCTTCGATCGAAATCACTTTGATCCCGTTCTTCGAAGCAGCACTGGTCATGATGCCAGGCTTGGATTGCGTAAACATAACAACCGTCATCGGCGTATCAGCCGCAGGGTACACAAAGTCACGATCGCCGTCGGACCCGCGTGTGATCTGCAAATACACCAGACCGTCGTGGATTTCGTTCAAACGCACCAGTTCACGGTGAGCCTCAAGCAGTTCGTCCTTAGTGATCGGGTGGCCCATGTCCAATTCGGACAAAGACCGTTCCAAACGCACCGCATGGCCATCAAAATCAACCAGCTTGCCGTCCAGAACAGACGTCACTTCGTACACACCATCGGCAAACAGAAAGCCGCGGTCAAAGACGGAAACCGTTGCTTCGTTTTCTGGAACGTATGCGCCATTTACATATACTGTGCGTGTCATTGGATTATCCCCAAAGTTCAGGACGTGGTGGGTGCACGCCGTGTTCGTCAAATTTCAAAGGTGTATCCCGGTCTTCTGCCAACAACAGCGGGCCGTCAAGATCGGTAAAGGCCACACCTTGGGCAACCAGCGTTGCAGGCGCCATAGCCAGAGATGTGCCCACCATACAGCCAACCATCAAACCAAAACCTGCTTCCTTGGCCGCATGACGCAGCGTCAGTGCTTCGGTCAATCCACCCGCTTTATCCAGCTTGATGTTGGCAAAGTCATACTTACCCTTCATTGCGGCCAGCGAAGATGTGTCATGACACGATTCATCGGCGCACACAGGCAACGGACGATCCAAACCCAGCAACGCATGATCCTCGGATGCAGGAAGCGGTTGCTCGACCAACTCAACGCCCAAACGCACCAGATGCGGGGCAAGATCGGTGTAGACTTCCGCGCTCCATCCTTCGTTCGCATCCACGATAATACGGGACGCAGGTGCACCACGACGCACCGCTTCAAGGCGCGGCATGTCATCAGGTGTGCCCAGCTTGATTTTCAGCAACGGACGAAACGCATTCTTTGTCGCCTGTGCTTCCATCGCTTCGGGTGTGCCCAACGATAACGTATAGGCCGTAATTTCCGGCCCCTGCGGACCAAGACCCGCCAAAGCGGCAACCGAAGTCCCCTTCCGCTTTGCTTCCCAGTCCCACAACGCGCAATCCACGGCATTGCGGGCGGCACCTGCGGGCAGGGCCTCTTGCAATTCATGGCGGTCGATCTTGCCCAGACCTTCGATTTGGGCAGTCACACTTTCCAAAGTCTCACCATACCTAGCATACGGCACACATTCGCCCCACCCTGTGATGCCCTGACATTCGGTAAAGACTGTCAGAACATCCGCCTGTGTCCGCGACCCTCGGGAAATCGTGAACACTTGGGCCAGCTTGAAACTTTCCGCTTGGACGGTGATTTGCATGATTAGATATCCGCCAATGCGTCAACCAAACGACCTGCACCAACGCGGATCGGATCGGTTGTGGGCAGCCCCATGCGGTCTTCGACCTGTTTCAGGTACGCCATCGCTTCGTCCTCAGCCATATGTTGAGTATTTACGGAGATACCGATCACCTTACAATTCGGGTTTGCCACCTGTGCAAGTTGCAACGCCGTATCGCGCAGGGTTTCCAAAGACGGCTGGGTGTACCCTGGCAGACCGCGCATGTGTGTCCGTGTTGGTTCATGCCCCAAGATCAGTGCGTCGGGCTGACCACCGTGGACAAGTGCCATTGTCACACCGGAATAAGACACGTGGAACAAAGAACCCTGCCCTTCGATGTGGTCCCAGTGATCGTCGTCATTATCAGGGGTCAGATATTCAACAGCGCCGGCCATAAAGTCAGCGATCACAGCATCCAAAGGAACACCACCACCAGTAATCAGGATACCTGTTTGACCTGTCGCGCGGAACGTAG
>JBMZCY010000014.1:0-19899 GCA_049613825.1 Planktomarina sp. | reverse complement strand
TGGCATTGCTCATCTTGGCGATATTTGTCCTGCTCTATATGTTCGCCCCGCAACTGGCCGAACGGTTCCCATCGCTGGCTGATGAACTTGGCAATTATGTATTGCGGGTGAACGACGTGCGTCAGACGACGTTTAAATGGGTCGAAGATTTGCTATCATCGGTCAGGGCTGCGGGCGAAACGCCAACATCTCAGAACTGATCCAGCAACCGGTTTAGGTAATCCCGTTCATCCTGTGGGCGGTCTAATTCCGCCCCACGACGCTGTATTTCATCCAGCAAATCTTGTGACCGTTGGCGCAGGTCTTCGCCGTTCAGCATGTCGTCTTGCAGACCATCAGGGTTCACGTTTTGACCATTGTTGCGACCCAATGGATCGATGTCGTTCAATGGACTTGCCTGCTGACCGTCGCCTTGCCGTTCAGACGCTTCGCCCTGACCTTGCTGTTGTTCTTCGTTCAACGCCTGTGCCAGATCGCGCATGCCTTGGCGCAACGCCTCCATCGCTTGGGATTGGTTGTCGATGGCGCCGGGGATATCCCCATTACGTAAGTCTTGTTCTGCGCGGCCCATGGCACCTTCGGCATCTTCCAGCGATTGACGCGCGGCATCACCTGCATCGGTTCCGGGGGCTGGCATATTGCGGCGTTGGCGTTCTAACAGATCACGCAGCGCCTGCTGACGTTCAGCGAGGGATTGTCCCGGTTGATTGCCTTGGTCTTGCGGATCACCTTGCTGCTGGCCTTGGCCCTGTTGTTGGCCTTCGCCTTGTTCCTGACCCTGCTGGTCGCCTTGTTGTTGCTGACCTTGTTGGCCCTGCTGCTGACCTTCTTGCAAATCACGGAACGCTTCGTCCGACAGGTCCTGTTGCTGACGTAAGGTGTCGCCTAGATCATCCAAAGCTTGCTGGCCTTCGGACTGCTGACCTTCGCCGCTTTGGCCTTCCTGCATTTGCAGGTTTTCCATCAGACGATTGATTTCTTCTAACAGTTCCGCCGCTTCTTCCATGCGACCTTCTTCCATCAGCTCCTGCAGACGATCCATCATCTCCTGCAGCTGATCTTCAGACACTATGTCCTGATCCTGATCCGGCGTCTGTTCCCCGCGCTGCTGCGGTTCTGCAGGATTGCGTTCTGCAAATTCGCGCATAAATTCCTGCTGCGCTTCGCGCAATTCATCCATAAGGCGCTGAATTTCTTCGGCGGATGCGCCGTTGCGAATAGCCTCGGCCAGTTTTTCCTGTGCCCGTTCAAGCGCTGCTGCGGCATCGGCAAGATCACCGTCTTCAATAGAAACCGCCAATTGCCAAATATCTTCGGCAATTTCATCGATCTGTTCAGGGGGCGTCAGCGAGGCATCAATCGCCTCTAATTTCTGAATGATTCCGCCCAATGTCGCCACATCGTCCACCTGACGAAACACGTCTTCAGGGTTCAATGACACCGCCCGCAAAACCTGCGCCACGCGACGCGCGTTTTCAGGCGTCCATAAAATGTCACGACGTTGTTCAATAAATGCTTTTGCCAGCGGATCAAAGAAAGAACGTCCAGGCAGCTCGGTCTCAACACTGGCAGATCGGCCGACTTGGCCATTGATATCTTCAACCTCCAGCACGATCTGGACGGGCAATCCGACCCATGGGTTTTTGCTGAAATCTTCGCGCAAGGTTTCTTCGAATTGGGTACGGTCGCCTGTGATGCTCAAGGGCAATTGCAGCTCAACCGGTCCCCGCGCAATGGGATCTGCTTTCAGTCCGTGGGCGCGTTTCACTTCGTCCAGCATCAAGGTGACAAAGGCGCGACCTTCGGTGACGCCGTAATCATCACGGGCGAGGAAGCGTTGATTAATACGGTTGTTCTCATCCATCTCGAATCGTGCAGACAGTTGAACTTGTGGGGCTTTGTCTTCGACAGTTGTGATCGCCCATTCCGCACCAAAATCGCCACGCACGGCGAGGGTACCCGACTGTTGGGCAGTGAAGTTTTGAACTTCGTCAGCAGCGCTTTCAACTTCGATACGGGCGCTGATCGTTTCATCGACGGTCAATGCACCAACTTCGCCGTATAAACGAATGATGACGTCGCTGCCTTCAGGCACGATCAGGCGTTCACCTATCACATCATTCAAATAAATCGAAGGCTTGCGCGTGTACGCGGGCGGACGCACCCAACCTTCCCAACTGGGGCCAACGGCAGCGATATCACCACCCGCCAAAACCACGTCACGCGATGAAAATGCGGTGCCGAACAGCAGGCCAACAATGGCGATCAAAAGGGCCGTGTAGCGCAATGCATAAGGGTCGAATTTCGACACTTGCAAATTCGGGTGCACTGCTTGCGCCTGCGCCGCACGGGTCTGCATCCGCTGTAAATGCGCATCCCAAACCGCCTGCACTGCGGGGTCATCCACGGCTGTCGCTTGGGTATCGGTCAACGCTTGTAAAGGTTGCCCCGCCATCTGCGCATCGACCCGCGCACGTGCAATGGTGCGGGACGGTAAATAGGCGTGGCGGCGCAGATGCCGCAGCCCGTAAGCAATTGTAACCGCAACAAACACCATCCCCGTCCACAGCCCTTCCACGGACCAAACGGACGAATTTGCCAGACGCAGGACACCAAAAACCAGCAACCCCACGGCCATCAACGGCCACAGCGCACGCACCAACATTTCGGCCCACAGGCCAAGATATGTCAGTGTCAGCGCAAGACGGGTCTTACCGGAAAAGCGGTGTAGCAAACGAAAACTCCTACAGCGGGCATTACGCCCAAGTAGGTATAGTATCCCGATCCATCATTTCGTCAAAGGTCGGACGTGCGCGGATAACTGCAAATTGATCGCCATTCACCAAAACTTCGGGAATTAAAGGCCGTGAATTGTATTCTGATGCCATTACTGCACCATATGCGCCTGCAGACCGGAACGCGACCAGTTCGCCTGCTTTCATCGATGGCATACTACGACCTTTCGCGAACGTGTCGCCGCTTTCGCAGACGGGGCCAACGATGTCATAGGGAGTTTGGTCGGCACCGACGGCAGGTTCGATGACGGGGATAATGTCGTGATGTGCGCCGTACATGGACGGGCGAATCAGGTCGTTCATGGCCGCGTCGATGATCAGAAATTTGCGATCTTCGCCTTCTTTCACATAGATGACGTCGGATAAAAGAATGCCTGCGTTACCTGCAATCAAGCGGCCCGGTTCGATTTCGATTTCACAACCGAGGTGACCGACCGAGTCCTTAATCAGCTGACCGTATGCTTCGGGAGATGGGGGCGGCAGATTGGATTTTTCGTAAGGAATGCCAAGGCCACCGCCAAGGTCCAGGCGTTTGATGGTATGGCCGTCGGCACGCAGAACTTCGGTCAGATCCGCGACTTTGGCGTAGGCCAGTTTGAACGGATCAAGGTCCACCAGCTGCGATCCGATGTGCACGTCGATGCCAATGACTTCGAGAGCCGGTAGTTTCGCCGCCATCGTGTAGACTTCACGAGCGCGGGAAATGGGAATACCGAATTTATTGTCGGATTTGCCTGTGGCAATTTTTTCGTGGGTTTTCGCGTCTACGTCTGGGTTCACGCGGACCGTGATCGGAGCAACTTTGCCCAGCGACACGGCGACGTCGGACAAGCGTTGCATTTCAGGTTCGGATTCGACGTTGAACTGACGAATGCCACCTTCCAATGCGATGCGCATTTCTTCGCGGGTTTTGCCAACGCCAGAGAAGACGATTTTGTCACCGGACACACCAGCAGCCTTGGCACGCAAGTATTCGCCAGCAGACACAACATCCATGCCCGCACCTGCATCGCCCAGCAATTTCAGGATCGCCAGATTGGACGCGGCCTTCATCGCATAGCAAACCAAATGGTCGCCCCATGACAGGGCATCATCAAACAGCTTGAAGTGACGCAACAGCGTAGCAGACGAATAGATATAAACCGGCGTGCCGACCTTTGCTGCGATTTCAGCCACGGGAACATCTTCGGCGAACAATGCGCCATCGCGGTACAGGAAATGGTCCATATCTTGGTCCCTCAGTTCTTAAGTTATGGTCCCTGTAACAGCCACATCCGCCGCATCCTAGATACAAAAATGCCCCACCGAATGGGCGGGGCAAAGTGTGGCGCGACAGAGGGGAGGATGCCACGCCTGTCTTGGAAGGTATTAGACGTCTACAGCTTCGACTTGCAGGGTCTGGCTGTTCTGGATTTCAATGCGGCGGGGCTTCAAGGCCTCTGGCACTTCGCGGACCAGATCGATGTGTAGCATGCCGTTTTCGTGGGACGCACCGGACACGCGCACATGGTCGGCCAGATGAAAGCGGCGGTCAAACGCACGGGTGGCAATGCCACGGTGCAGATAGGTCTTCCCATCCGCATCATCCGGCTTTTTCGCGGACACGTGCAGGGAATTTTCCTTCACTTCGACGCTCAGTTCGCTTTCAGAAAACCCTGCGACGGCAAGCGAAATCCGGTAACCATCATCGGCGGTTTTTTCAATGTTATAAGGGGGGTAGCTGTTGCCTGCATCGGCACTAGACACACGGTCCATCATGTCAGCGATTTGGTCAAAACCAACAGTGGCACGGTACAGAGGGGCAAAATCAAAATTACGCATTTCAAGTCATCCTTTCGCAAAGCGATAACAATGTGGTCTGCCCGATTGGGCCAGACAGTTGTGTTTCAGGTCCCCGATTGGGCAACCTAGAGATTGATATGGGAACGCATTTTCGGGGTTCAAGGGGGTATTCTAATTTGCGAATTGCGGGCATGGTTTGGGAATGTTGAAAGCCGCTTTGCACCTGACCTTGGTAATCTTGCTCACTCTGCTGACGCAGTTGGGCGGCATTGCATGGTTAATTGCACTGATGTTCCGGCGGCGGTTTATAGTGTTCATCGTGGCCTATATCGGCCTGTCGGTGCTGACGTTATTTGTGGCCCCTTTGGCGGGACGGGTGCCTTTGCCCTGCGTGTCAGGTGACACAATGACCGTCCGATCGCCCATCTATTGTGCGATGAACAGACAATATGTCACCGCCGAAATGCGCGAAGTCTTGCAGGATTTTGCAGGCAAAATTCAGGAACGCCATCCAGACACACAGACCCTAATCCTTGACGCGAATTTTCCGTTTATCACAGGTTTTCCCCTGCTGCCGCATCTGTCCCATGACGATGGAATGAAGGTTGATCTGGCGTTTTATTATCAACGGGACGGGTCTTATGTCCGAGGTGAAACACGGTCCCCCATCGGATACTTCGCGTTTGAAGATGGCCCTACAGATTGCCCTGACAACCGCCTAACCCTGCGTTGGGACCTGGCTTGGTTGCAACCTTTCTGGCCTGATTTATCCTTGGATCGTGACCGAATGGTCAGTGCCTTTGATCTGTTGTCTAATGATCCACGGGTGACAAAAGCATTCGTGGAACCACACTTAAAAACACGCTTTGGCCTGACAGCCCCCAAAATACGATTCCAAGGGTGTCGTGCTGCGCGGCATGACGATCACATACACATTCAACTGTGATCATTGCTTTAAAAACGTCAGTCCGATGCTGGGCAATGTCGAAGTTCCGACTGTTGCGGCCGGCAAACGGAACCCCGGAACCTCGGACAGTTTGCGCATGGCCTTTGCCCCCAAAGCGACTGGCGTCGTCCCCATATGTGCTTTAGCCGACACAACCGATACGATCTGCGGACCGCCAACATCATAGCGGAAAATGGGCGCACCGCTGCTGCCAAAATCGACATTACAGTTCAGAATCAAAGCATCCGATTCTTCGGCCACCATATGGCAAATCTCTTGCAGACTTGGGCTTTCAGCACGGTCATGAGCATAGGACACCACGGCGACATCAGACCCCATTGCAGGCAATTGCGCAATGGACATAGGTTTGATCCAAGGGTGGCGGATCGGCATCTGAAGCTCTAAAATCGCAACATCAGAAGACACGCGATCCATGCCCGCATTGCCCGAAAAACTATAAGCTGGGTGTGTCACGGCACTGCGAATTTTTCGATAGGCCTCGGCCCGACCATTGGTCCAGCCTGCGCGGAATTCGATTTTCCGAACAGGAACAGGAAGTCCGGTTTTGGCGTCAAACAAACAATGTCCCGCCGTCAAAACATGGCGTTCGGTGACCAGCGTCCCAGTGCAAAACCCGCCCCCTTCGACATTGATCCGCCCAACGGCAGACCATGCCCGCACATCATTCAGGCTGTTCAACCGTTCAAGCTGCGATTGTGCGTTTACCATCAGGGGCAAACACACAAGAAGGATCAATATTCGTATCATACCCCATCAGATAAGGATGTGATGGGGCAGAATTAGGGCTGGATTAGGTGAAAATCGGAACCTGCCCTGGTCCACGATCCCCCGACATCGCAGGCGGCTTTGGGCCACCTGTGGCCCAGTCCAACAGTTCTACCGTATGCACCACAGGCACCCTAATGGCAGACCCGATCTGCATCATACATCCAATGTTACCAGCAGCGATCACATCGGGGCTCTTGGCCTCCAACGTCTCAACCTTTCGCGCCTTCAGTTGTTGCGAGATTTCCGGCTGCATCAGATTGTAAGTCCCCGCTGATCCACAGCACAGATGGCTATTTTCAGGCTCACTCACCTTAAATCCTGCCTGCTTCAACAGGTCCTTTGGATAGGTTTTGATCTGTTGCCCGTGCTGCAACGAACATGCGGCATGGTACGCCACACGCATGGTCGGCGCCCCCCCTTTGGGCAGGTCCAATTCCATCAAAACCTCGGACACATCACGGGCTAAACCCGCAACCGTTTCAGCCTCGCCCTGCAACGTGTGGCCTTTAAACATATGCCCGTAATCCTTCACAGTCGTCCCACAGCCGGACGTATTGATGACCACCGCATCCAGCCCCCGCGCCGCATGTTCCGCTGCGAATGCCTGAATGTTCATCGCCGCCGTGGCGTGGGATTCATCAGTCTTTCCCATATGGTGCGTCAACGCCCCGCAACACCCTTGCTTCAGGATCACCACCTCGGCCCCGTGGCGGGTTAGCAGGCGGATGGTCGCGTCGTTGATATCCGTGTTCAACGCTTTCTGCGCACAGCCCGTCATCAGCGCGACCCGCTTCTTGATCACGCCTTGGGCTGGAAACACCTGCGCATCATCATTACGACTGACGGGCGGTACATGCTTCGGTGCCATCTCAATCATCGCCTTCAACCGTGGGTCAGGCATAAATCGCGCAAACGGCCGCGCCATCTTTGCCCCCATCAACGCAAATCGAAAACGGTTCGGATAGGGTAAAATCCGCGCCAAGGTCCACCGCAACAGACGATCATGCCAAGGCCGCTTATAATGATCGTTGATATATTCCCGCGCGTGATCGACCAAATGCATGTAATGCACGCCCGACGGACAAGTCGTCATACACGCAAGGCAGGACAGGCAGCGGTCAATGTGCTTGACGGTCTTCACATCCGGAACACGCTCGTTCTCCAGCATGTCCTTAATCAGATAAATCCGCCCCCTTGGACTGTCCAATTCATCACCCAGAACTTGATACGTTGGGCAAGTCGCCGTGCAAAATCCGCAATGCACACAAGTCCGCAAAATTTCGTTCGCGCGTGCCGTACCGGGGTCTTTCAACTGATCTTCTGTAAATGTCGTTTTCATCAGCCCATCAGTCCTCGGTTCAAAATGTCTTTCGGATCGAACCGATTTCTCAGACCTTGGATCAACTCAGTCAACGCCGGATCAGCAGGCGGAAATACAAGGCCATTTCCTATCCCTCGCACGCACGTCGCATGACCGGAGATCCCCGCCAGTTTCCCTCGCACATCCGTGCCAGCAGGAACACAGGCCCACACAAGGCCACCACCCCAATCCATCATGGCTTTACCGCCAATCGCCGCGACAACAGCAGGACCATCCGTCGGCTTGACCGAGATTTTCCAGATATCGCCAGTGATGTCCGCAAAGCACCGCACGTCTCGAATGTCGGCCCAAAGCTGAGGATCGGATGCAACCGAAACATCCCCAAACCCAGCCAATCGTTCTTTCAATTCACCAGAACGATACGCCACCGACTGCGCGAAACCTTCAATGCGGACATAGGCCACATCGTCCAATACAGCTGCACCAGACACATCGAACGGCGACCCAAGTGCTGCACTCAACGCTTTCACGCCCTCCTCAACCGAAGAAATAGCAACTGACACAGTCGCCATCATCTCAGCCTTGGGCAACACCTTCAAAGACACTTCGGTCGCAACGCCCAGCGTTCCCCACGTGCCTGCCATCATCTTGACCAAATCATAGCCTGTGACATTTTTCATCACGCGCCCGCCGTTTTTAACAACAGTCCCCACACCGTCGACAAATCGAATACCCAGCGCAAAATCCCGCATCGCCCCACATTGAATGCGACGCGGACCAGAGGTGTTAGTGGCGTAAACCCCACCTAAAGTCGGCTCTCCGTCAGTGCCCAACAACACCCGATGATCCATCGGCTCAAATGCCAAACGCTGGTTTTCAGCATCCAGTGCTGTCTCAATCTCGGCGAGCGACGTTCCTGCCCCCGCAACCAACGTCATCGCACCGGGCTCGTACAAAGAAATCCCAGCCAAACTGGACACATCCAAAGAAACACCCTCAGTCGAACCAACGGCCCGCGTCCCCCCACTACGAACGACAACCGGGCCGTCCGCCCCGCGCAAAGCCTCGCTCAGATCCGCTTCATCCCGCGGTGTCAATCCATCCAGCGCCATGCCATGTCCTTCATTTTGCTATTAATAACCTCGGGGTTTGGGGCAGCGCCCCAAGACTTACTCTGCCGCCAACACAGCCTCACGCCGGGAAGCGGATACAGCCAGCGGG
Organism: Planktomarina sp.; assembly: GCA_049613825.1. GTDB lineage: Bacteria > Pseudomonadota > Alphaproteobacteria > Rhodobacterales > Rhodobacteraceae > Planktomarina. Next base: position 11,045 of record JBMZCY010000014.1, on the reverse strand, counting down.
AACACCTTCGCAGGGTTCAACAACCACGCAGGATCGAACACATCTTTGATGGCCATCTGCGCCTCCAGATCATCAGCCGTATACTGATCCGTCATCAAATCCCGCTTTTCGATCCCCACGCCATGCTCGCCCGTCAGGCAGCCACCGACCTCAACACACAGGCGAAGAATGTCGGCTCCCATAGCCTCGCACAGTTCCAGATCACCTTCCTTGTTCGCATCGAACATAATCAGCGGGTGCATATTGCCGTCACCTGCGTGAAAGACGTTGCCAACCTTCAGGCCATATTTTTCGGACAGTTTCTGAATACCGTCCAAAACCTTCGGCAATTCAGACACGGGGATTGTGCCGTCCAAGCACATATAATCCGCCACCTGACCCACAGCGCCGAATGCCGACTTACGACCCAACCAGATCGCAGCACTTTCGGCAGGCGACTGCGCTTGTCGGATTTCCACAGGGTTATGAGTCTTTGCTATCGCAGTGATCTTGGCCAGTTGATCGGCAATCTCGGCCTCGGACCCTTCAACCTCAATCACCAGCAGGGCTTCACAATCGGGATAGCCTGCTTTGGCGAAATTCTCAGCAATTTCCAAAATCGGGCGGTCCATAAATTCAATCGCCACGGGCAATACGCCCGCTTTGATAATATCTGACACACAGTGGCCTGCCGTCGCATTGGAATCAAATCCAACCAACATCGGCAATGCGCCTTCAGGTTTGTGCAGAATGCGCAACGTCGCCTCTGTCACCACACCTAGCTGCCCTTCGGATCCGCAGATTACGCCCAGTAGGTCAACGCCGGGGGCATCTAGATGGGCGCCGCCAAGGTCAACCACTGTGCCATCCATCAAAACGACTTTCGCACCCATCAGGTTGTTCGTCGTGACACCATATTTCAAGCAATGCGCCCCGCCGGAATTCATCGCAATGTTGCCTGCAATCGCACAGGCCAATTGCGACGAAGGATCGGGGGCGTAGAAGAAATCTTCCTCCTCAACCGCACCAGTCACACTTAGATTTGTCCGGCCTGTTTGTACCCGAATGATTCGGTTGTCATAGTCCGTTTCCAGAACCCCGTTCATCCGCGCCACGCCAAGGATAACACTGTCCGCCGTCGGCAAAGCGCCACCTGCAAGCGAAGTCCCCGACCCGCGCGGCACAACAGGTACCCCTTCAGCATGGCAGATTTTCAGAACTGCGCTGACCTGTTCCGTCGTTGATGGAAGCACTGCGGCCAATGGCGGACAACGATAAGCCGTCAACGCATCACATTCATACGCCCGTGTTTCCGCGATGTCGAAAATCACCGCATCCTTCGGCAAAACGTCCTTCAACAGGGACACGATCCAGTCTTTTTTGGACAGGATCGCAGGGTTTGGCGTTGGCATTTCCATGGGGCACCTCCAGAATTGGTAAAATAATATGACCAATTATCGACTCTGGCAAGGAAGTAGTGCGCAGGGTATCAAAGGCTATGGCATTTCTTGATCTGATCCAACACTTCACAACACTCGACTTTATTGCGGTCGGATTGATAATATTCACATGGCTGAGCATCGGTTGGTGGATCGAACATCCCGGGATGAAGCGCCCCTCGGTCACCGTTCTAATGTCCGCCTACCGCCGTAAATGGATGCAGAAATTTGGCGAACGCGAGGTTCGAATTTTCGATGCACAAATCCTTGGCGGGCTACGGCAGGGCACAGCGTTCTTTGCGTCATCATCACTACTTGCCATCGGCGGCCTTCTGGCGCTGATCGGCAGTCCGGAACAAATCGGCGGGTTGGCGATGTCGTTCAGCGAAGCCACGCCGCCGTCGGTTATTTATCAAATAAAGCTGCTGCTGGCAGGGTTCTTTGTTGTGATGGCGTTTCTGAAATTCGTTTGGGCCAACCGTCTGTTCGGGTATTGTGCCGTCATCATGGGTGCTGTCCCGAATGAACCAGACGACACCTCGACTCCCCAGCGTGCAGGTCTGGCAGGTGAGATAAATGTTCGTGCAGCAATGAATTTCAATCGAGGCCTGCGGGCGATGTATTTCGCACTCGCGTCGCTGATTTGGCTGTTAGGCCCTTGGGGTCTAATGATCGCAACTGTCGCAACCGCATGGACGCTATGGTCACGTGAATTTATGTCGCTGTCACAACAATTGTTAGAGGACCGATTTTGACGCCTCAAACTAAACCCTGCGCCCTTCGCGTAGCCACGCTGCAACCATCAGGCCTGCGGCCAATAACAGATACACCCAAGCCGGCAACAATGCGGACAGTGTGACCGATTGGGCGGAATACGCACCACGCTCATACACACCCAACCATCCACGCCCCGCAGCGGGGCGGCCATCACGAACCGTGCGAATGCGCGGGATCCCATCCACGATCCGAACCACACCCCCTTGTCGTTGATCAACCAAACCTTGCAAGCGTGTAGCAGTTGCAATCGTCTGCTGAAATTCACGCGGGGCCGCAGGACCAAGGGCTGTAACGACGTCCAGATCATTGTCCGTGGCGCGGTACAGACCTAGTTCAGTCGTGGGTAATGCAGCCTCGAACTGACCCGGGGCAACCAGCGCCCACACCAAAGTTTGATCCGTTCCATCCGGCCCAGTCACCCGCAAATCAGCTGCAGGGCGATCCTCCAAAGTGCGGCGGGTGAACAGAAGACCTTCCTCGGTTTCCGTTGCGGTTAGGGCTTCTTCTTCCAATTCAGGCTCTTTCATCATCCAATGGGACAGGCGTCGCAGCAGTTCGCGCTGAGGGCCACCCCCTTCGAAGCCGCGATCCCACAGCCATGCGTGGTCGGATGCCAACAGCGCTGTGCGCCCTTGGCCCACGCGATCCACAACCAACAAAGGACGGCCGTACAGGCCGGTCATGATGATGTCACCGGACAGGGCTTCGACCTCGACCTGCCGCAACCAGCGGCCCCATTTGACGTCAGTTTGCAAGCCTTGGGTAACAGGGTGACGCGTGCCCAAATCTGACACGGTCGGCGTCACTGGTTCTTCGAACACACGGGCTGTGGGTGCTGCAGGCAGCACGTCACCCAGCGGGGATCGGAAGATGCTGTCGACACCCGCATAGTCCGGTCCTGCAGACACAAGCACCGCGCCACCGTCCCGTACGTACCGCGCGATGTTGGCGATATAAGCAGATGGTAAAATCCCACGGCGTTTGTAGCGGTCAAAAATAATAAGATCGAATTCATCAATCTTTTCCAAGAACAATTCCCGAGTGGGGAAAGCGATCAAGGACAACTCACTCACCGGAACCCCACCCTGTTTCCCTGGCGGCTTCAGAATGGTGAAATGCACCAGATCGACGGACGCATCGGACTTTAACAGGTTCCGCCAAGTCCGTTCCCCCGGATGCGGTTCCCCCGACACCAGCATAACTCGCAACCGATCCCGAACGCCGTTGATGCGTAGAACCGCAGTGTTGTTGCGATCAGTCAGTTCCCCCTCGACCGTCGGGGTCGAAATTTGCAGCACATTGATGCCACCGTGGGGCAATTGCAGCGTTGCTATTAGATCTTCACCAATCGGCAAACGCGACAGCTCTGGCGGACCACCATCGATTGAGATATTCAGATCAGCAAAATCTGCATCTGGTGCTGCGCCAAAATCTTCGATCACCAACGTGATTTCTAACAGTTCACCCAGAATACCAAATGCAGGCGCATTACGGATTGTTAGTTGACGGTCCCAATCATCAGTATCGCCCGTTAGCAGAACATGCACAGGGGCCGAAGGATCAACAGATAAATCCGCGTCATGGGTCAGCCCATCCGTAATTAGAAATGCACCAGCCAAACGATCAGCGGGGACATCGGATAATGCATCTGACAAAGCTGTCACCAATTGTGTGCCGCCATCACGATCCGTATCATCGACAGTGACAACACGCACATCTGTATTTCCATGCCCTGCCAAAGCCGCTTGGACCTCAGCCAAAGCCTGTGTGGATTGAGCGCTACGGTCCCTGATCGATTGACTGCTGGTTTCATCGACTACGACAACTGCAATATCCGGAATCTCTTCACGATCTTCGCGCTGCAAAGACGGGTTCGCAAATGCCAGCACAATCACGACAGCGGCCAGTGCGCGAAAAGGCCAACCAACCAACCTGCGCCAGATGGCAAGCACTGTGATGGCCAAGGCAACAACCGCCAGAACATACACCACTAACCACGGCAACAGCGGGCCGAAAATCACATCAGTCGCCATGATCTACTGCCCCAACCTGTCCAACAGCGCAGGCACATGAACCTGATCTGCTTTGTAGTTTCCGGTAAGCACATGCATCAGGATATTCACCCCGAACCTGCGCGCAATTTCACGCTGACGTTCCCCTGCATAACCGCGACCCACGGGCAGCAAAGGACGGCCTTCGGCATCGGTGGCCCACGCCGCAGCCCAGTCGTTTCCGCCAATAATAACGGGGGTCACTCCGTCGTTTAAATTGGCAAAAGCAGTCGGACCTTCGGTCGCAGTAGGTGCGGTGGCTTCGACCCACACGGGGGCGCCCATGTGACGACCCGGAAAATCCTGCAACAAGTAGAAAGATCGCGTCAGAACATGGCCTTCGGGCACGGGGGCCAACGGGGGCAATTGCAGACCAGCGGCCAGTTCACGCAGCTTGCGGCCTTCTGCCGTATTCGCACCAAAGCTGGCGACATGTCCGTCGCGCGTGTCGAACATAATCATCCCACCCGTACGCAGGTAGCGGTTCAATTTCGCCATTGTGTCATCCGTTGGCGCGGATTGATCCAGCGTTACGGGCCAGTATATGAACGGGTAAAGTGATAATTCATCAACGGCTAAATCAAGACCCGCAGGCGTTGCGGGTTCAATGGCAGTTCGCAAAAACAACGTGTCTGACAAGCCTTGCAACCCCGCTTCTGAAATTTCGTCCTGACGGACGTCACCTGTGCGGACATAGGCAAGGACAACCTCGCTTGCTGCTTGCAAAATCTTGTCATCATCTTGCGCAGATGCATCTTGTGGGACCAGCGAAAAGGCCAACAAAGCCGCAACAACCGGGCCACGTAACTTACCTGAAATCGCAAGGGCCACCAGCACATCAAGCAGGATCAATGCCATACCTGCCAGCAGCAACCACGGTTTCAAATCCGCAGCAGTTGGGCCTTCGAGGCCTACAACCGTTACGCCGTCTGGCCAGTTTGGCCGCGCGATCACATCATCTGTCCCCACGACATTCCGCGCCAAGATACGATCATCGCCCGTATATTGACCCGGTGGCAGATCGATTGACAAAGGCGTCAACATATCCGCTCCTTTGATGCCCGCACGTGCGGTTGTGGCGAAAGTGTTGCCAAAGCCGTCCACTTCAGCCACCTGCGCCCAGATAGTTCTGTCCAGATCGGCGGGATCGGTTGGGATCTGTCCGGTCGAAACCGACAACCGTTCCAGCATCTGCATGAACAGGCCCGACAACGGCAAACTGGACCAGCTGGCGTTGGCTGTAACGTGAAACAGAATAATCTGGCCTTGGCCGTGCTCCTTGCGGGTGACCAACGGGGTGCCATCTTCCAATCTTGCGATCACCGCATGCGCCAGATCAGGTCCGGGTTCGGCAAGGACTTGAGCATTTATCGTAACATCCTCAGGCGTTTTCAGGCCAAAGAAAGGGCTGTCAGCGGCGAACGCGCGAAGAGTCTTGGGGGCGCCCCATGACATCGCGCCACCAACCGTCCGACCACCCGCACGCAGGCGCACAGGAAGAAGGGGATCGACTGCAATATCAAAACTCTCTGCGGCCATGCGGGGACCAGCGAAGCGGATCAGCAGCCCCCCATCCGCCACCCAATCTAAAACGCGATCAGGGTTCGGGACCGATGGCACATCGGACAGGATCAGGGTATCTGGGTTCGCTTGGATAATATCGGCAATCGCGCCGTCCAGCAGGTCGGATGATGGGACTAATGCCTGTCTTAGGAAGTGGAGTTGGGACAGCAAAGCTAACCCCTCCTGCCCTTCGGCAGTAGCAGATACCAGTGCGATTTCGCGGCGCTTTAGACGGTCATCCGACAGGGTGATACCCGCTGCACTGCGCAGGTTCGCAATTTGAAAACGGGTCACACGATCACGCAATTCGACGGGCAGATCGATGGATTGGGTTGCCGTCAACGCACCTTCTTCAAACGCCAGAACAGCGGTCGTCAGCACCCGCATCTGGCCACTGGGGTCCGTGCCGATGGCTTGCAGGGTGACGGTGTTTTGAGTTCCAAGGCCAGCACGATCCACAGTCACCTCCACCCCTTCGGGTGTTAGAATTGCCGGGCGCAGCGCCAATGCATCACGGCCCGTTTCAAAGACTGTAACATCGCCCTGTGATGCCAAAACCCTAGCTATTTCCTGATGCTCCTCAAATTGTGCAGACCCAACAATCCAATAAGTATCAAACGGGCCCTCAAGATCAGACACAAAGTCCAACACCAATTTTCCATCAGGCAGCCAAGCCTGCGGTGAAACACCCGCCGCCGTTCGCGCAGCAAGCCCAGCGGGACCAAAGGGCACACCTTCACCACCTGTCAACGTCACAAACGAAACTGACCGCCCTGCACGATCCGCTGCATCTATCACCGATGCTGCTTGATCCTGCCGCACGGCCCAATCGGGGGCAGACGCCCAGCCTGCGTCCATCATCACCAACAGCGGACGGTCGGACGCAGTCTGCGGTGTGTTCTGCCAGACAGGTCCTGCAAATCCGACAATCAGTGCAGCAATGGCCAATGCCCTCAAAATCAAAAGCCACCAAGGAGTCTGATCCGCCTCAACCTGTTCTTCCTTCAACCCCAGCAACAGGGTCACAGCCGGAAAACGGCGCAACACAGGTGCAGGGGGAATGGCCCGCAGCAATATCCACAGCAGCGGGATCGCAAGCAACCCAAGCAGGACCAAAGGCAACGCAAACGTAATCATCACCGCACCCCTTGCAGCGTTTGATACAGCCACATCAAACCCGACTGGGCCGAGGTATTCGTCGTGTGCAAATTGAAGCCCCAGCCTGCAGTCCGCGCATAATCATGCAGAGTCTTAATGCGCGTTTCGATGGCCTTTTGATAGTCTGCCTTCAGGTCGCCTGCTTGCTGCGTCTCATAACGGATCGACCCGCCCATGCTTTCAAATATAGACCGCCCCTTGAACGGAAACGTCAGTTCCTGCGGATCAAGGATCATCACCATCGCACCTGTCACCCCACGGGCCGATGCCTGTGCCAATGCCTGTTCAACCGGATCCAACGGCCCCAGAAAATCGGACACAAACACCGCACGGGATTGCGGGATCATATCGCTGGTATCAGGCTGACCGTAGTCTGCCCCCTGACTTTCGGCCAGAAACGCATGCAACCGATCCAGCTGGCCCATCCCTGCACGGGTTCGAAGACCCCCACCAGTCGCGCCGACCCGTTCACCCCCACGCAATAACAGATGCGCCGCAGCAAAAGTTAACAACTGCGCCCGATACGCCTTGGATTGACCGTTGGAGGCAAACCCCATCGACGCCGAAGGATCGCACCAGAACAATACGGTCTGTGCAATCTCAACCTCGGCCTCGCGCACGAATGCCTCATCTGCACGGGCTGATCTGCGCCAGTCAATCTGCCGCTGACTGTCCCCCGCTTGGGCAGGCCTGTACTGCCAGAACGCATCACCCGTTCCCGGCCTGCCCCGCCCGTGATCGCCAAAGGCTACGGTGGCTGCCAATTGCTGCGCTTCGGCCAACAATGGCGGAAAAGGTGCCGCAAGGGTTTGGGCATCTGACAGGTTGGGCAGGGTCACGCAGCGGCCTTGGCTTGCAATGTCGCAGCCGTCACTTCAGCAATCACAGTCGCGGTTGTAATCCCTTCCGCGCGGGCCGCAAAACCCAGCCCCATACGGTGGTTCAACACTGGCACGGCCATCGCCATCACATCTTCTGGCGCGGGGGCCAAGCTGCCCCGCATCAACGCCTGTGTGCGCACCGACAGCATCAACGCCTGCGCCGCACGGGGGCCCGGCCCCCAGCGGACGTGACGCTTCACCAGGTCCGGCGCAACAGGATTGTCAGGCCGGAACACCCGCACCAGATCAAGAATTTGATCCACCACCGCATCCCCGACAGGCATACGGCGGATCAAGGTTTGGGCATCCAGCAAAGCATCAGTGGTAAACACTTCGGCCACCTGCGCGTCCTCCACCCCCGTAGTTGCCAGCAAGATATCCCGTTCTGTCGCACGATCCGGATAAGGTACATTAATTTCTAACAAGAACCGATCTAACTGAGCCTCTGGCAAGGGATAAGTCCCCTCCTGCTCGATCGGGTTCTGAGTCGCCAGCACATGGAACGGCTTGCCCAACGGGCGGTCTTGCCCTGCAATGGTCACCGACTTTTCCTGCATCGCCTGCAACAATGCGGCCTGCGTGCGCGGGCTGGCACGGTTGATCTCATCCGCCATCAGAAGCTGACAAAACACGGGCCCTTCCAGGAACCGGAACGACCGTGCGCCATCGGCAGCAGTCTCCAACACTTCGGCCCCCAGAATATCTGCGGGCATAAGGTCCGGCGTGAATTGCACGCGGTTGCCATTCAGGCCCATCACGGTCGACAAAGCTTCAACCAACCGTGTCTTACCCAATCCTGGCAAACCCACCAGCAACCCATGTCCACCGCACAACAGCGTGGACAAAACCAGCTCCACCACACGATCCTGCCCAATGAACCGCGCCCCGATGCTGGATCGCGCCAGATCAAGGGTCGCACCAAGGGCTTCAATGTCCCTCACAAGGTTTTCAGTATTGGTCATTGGCCCGCTCCGTCTTATGTCATTTGTAACGTAACGCAGAAAACGGGATAGGCAAAAGCAATGACTGAACAAAACATTGTGAAACCAACGGCGGACAGTCTGATCGTGTCCGTGAATGCCACAAAAAAGGGCAAAGGTCTGCCGCCCGTACACCTGTGGAACCCGCCGTTTTGTGGTGACATTGATATACACATCAAGCGCGACGGCACTTGGTTCTACCAAGGTACCCCGATTGGACGGCCCGGATTGGTGAACCTGTTCGCATCTATTATGAAGAAAGAAGATGATAACTACTTTCTTGTCACGCCTGTTGAAAAAGTAGGCATCACAGTCGAAGATGCGCCCTTTGTGGCGCAAAATTTCGACCAGATCGGCGATGACTTGAAATTCACAACCAACATCGGCGACACCGCGACCGCTGGCCCCGATCATCCAATTCGCATCGCTTATGACGCCTCAGGCGAACCGTCCCCCTACATCCTGATCCGCACGAACTTAGAGGCGCTGATTGACCGCAAATCATTCTACCGCCTTGTGGACCTTGGAACCGAACACACCGTCGATGGCGTCAAATGGTTCGGCGTCCGGTCAAAGGACACATTCTTCCCCATCATCCGCGTCTCTGAACTGGATTTTTAAATGATTCCAACCCAATTTGCCCCAGTCCTGTTCGGCTTTATCCTGTCCGGCCTGATGTCCTGCATTGTATCCGGTATCGCTACCTTACGCGCCACGGGCATGGATTTCACACTGTCCCTCTGGGGCAGCAGCTGGATCACATCATGGATCGTTGCCTTCCCCGCAGTCCTGATCGTTGCACCCATTGCACGCAGATTGGTCACGCGGCTGACTTCATAATTTCTATTGCCAAAAAAACTCCCGCCGGAGGCATCCTGTTGGGGGGGAACGGAATAAATTGTAATGGTGAGCACGGAATAAATTTTAGTGGGTGAGGCGTCCAAAGTGCCTCAAACCCCTGTGGCCATTGGGCGAACACCCTGTCAACAATAAATATTGCCTAAAAATTAGGCAAACACCAAAATCAGGCGATTATTTCCAAACTTTTCCGCCAGTTTCCAAAAACGGAACAAAGGTTGATTGTCATTTGTGGATATGAATAACGATATGCCCGATTTATAGGGGTTTGGCGGGGTTTTGAAGTGGCTGGCCGTAATAGCCGTTACCCCTGACCATCTATTGCCCGCGTTTGCGGTTCCATTTTCGATAGGTGGCGTCATGGGCACCAACATCGGCCAACTCGTATTCATCCGGTCCGATCTGGGCCAATATGATGCGGTCGCCCTTATTGATGTTTGCAATCCAACAATCCGCTGAGCCTTGCAACCGCCGGAACCGGAGGGATTTGGCTTGTGGGTTATCATCCAAAAGACCAATGGCCTTTTGAGTGTCTTTCTTTTGCTTTGGATTTAGCTTTTTGAAAGCACGTTCAAAATCGGGCGTTAGAACAAAGCGCATAGGACGTTAGAGTGCGTCCAAGTGGGCAATCAAGTTGTCTGCATTGTCAAACACCTTGGCATGGCCTTTGTCGGGATTGTGGACCGATCTTATCCCCCGCCACCAATCAATAAAGTCCATGGTGGTTTCGATTTCATGGGCGTTCACCTTCTCAATTCGCTTTGCCAGGTCCAAAAGGAACTTTTCAACCCGCCGCGAATAGGGCCGGAACTCACGGGCCAAACGGCGCATACGCTTGAGCGATAGGGCTTTGGCGTCAACGTCCTGGTCTAGTTGTTCACTTAGAAAATCAATCAATAAGGAGATGTGGGTGTATTGGTCGGGAGAGAGGGCCGCGCCACTGTCTTTAAGTGCGGCCTCCAGGCTCGAAAGCCGAACACGGCCTAGGTCCAACCAAGTCACGACTTGCTCTTGATAGGCCTGGAACTGTTGTTCCATGCCCGCAATAAATTCAGCTTCGCCATTGGACGCGGTGCGCGATGGGGCAAAAGAGGACGGGGCAAAGCGTGGGGCGTCGTGCATCCCCGCAAAGCTCTGATCTATGGATGTATCAATATCAAGCATGGCCCGTCCGTTCGGATTGTACGCCGATGATAGACGTAAAACATGACCAAAACCTAAGTGATCCGAGCGGGAATTGCAATTCCCAGATAGCACTGAACGCCCGTGGCGCGGGGGTTTGATAGGGCTTTGAGGGTGCGGGCGGTGTCCAGACCCCGCCTGGTCGCCGCCCGCTTAAATCCGCCTTAGCCCTTTGGG
>JBMZCY010000013.1:0-21400 GCA_049613825.1 Planktomarina sp. | reverse complement strand
GACGTTGGCGCAGATCATGGCGCGGGAGCTTGGGGTTGGGTTTCGCATGACCTCGGGGCCGGTGCTGGCCAAGGCGGGGGATTTGGCTGCGATCCTGACCATACAAGTAAGCATGGGCTGACCATCCAACATACCCCGTCAAAGCAGCACTGAAAAAGAAATATCGTTTGTTCGACACATGCTTAAAAATTGTAACTGCAAGGCACATTAGCAGGACAACAAAGCTAGACATTGCCATGCGACGGAAATCATACAGTAATTTGTAAAGTGACCGCCTGTATTCTTTCTGAATCAACTGCTTCAGGGATTGATCTTCGTAAGTGTAGGTCAGCACAACATCAAAATCAGGATCAGCGGTTTCACTGGGATAAAGGGCCTGTTCCAAAACACCCGAAATGTTCGCTTTCGCCTTTGCAAAAACCGCTTTGTTTGTTCCATTCAGTTGATTTGTCAGACGTTCCAGCAAGGATGTGTCATCCTTGGGCGCCTTTGCATTTTCCAGTAAGTGTTCGACCACCTGCTCCATATAAACGCGCGAAGGAACGTCTAGGTTTGCTTCCAATGTCGCGGGTTGGAAGGTTGCAATGAATGCCGCCCATGCCGCAATCAAAACGCCGATAACTTGTATAACTAAAAGAGCATTTCGTAATTTAAACATTCGAATACACTAACGACGCACTACCGATAGGCAATATCAATACGCCAATGGCTGCAGGTGTAAAACGGCGTACCATATATTTGGGATTAGAGGGGGACTATCGCCCCCTCTCTGGCCTATGACCTATGGCCATTCCCCCCCCTCAGAATTCTTTTAGCAATAGAAATTAGGCGGCCGTGCCGTTGTCGCGGTCACAGTGTCAGGACCAGCGGACAGTGGTCTGACACCAAGGGGTCACGGATCACGTCAAAGGCGCAGTCTTCCAGCAGGTCGTTGACCATGAAATAGTCTGCGAATTTTTCGGATTTACCATATAACGCGTTGCGTGTGCCATCGTGGCCGCGCCCCGTCACCAGATCTTTCAGGCCCATGCCGCCCAGAATATCAAAGGTCTGCCTGCCCGGTAGAACGTTGAAGTCACCACATGCAATCACCGCATCGCCGGGTTCGGACACTGCACCGATCATGCCTGCAAAGCGTTTGGCCTGCACCAGACGGTCCTGACTGTCACCTTTGCCCATCGGATCGCACAGGCCATGCATATGGGTGATTGTCATACCTTGGTCCCGCTTGAAATCCCACAGGCGAATGCCGTGGGCCGTACGGGACCGAGGGTGATCGCCGTAACCATCGGAGCCAAATTGTTTGTGAACGAAACCCTGGATTTGACCCACCATCGTAAGCGACCGGAGGGCAAATGTCGCCAACCCCCATTGCGATGGCACGGCGGTATCCCCGTCCCACAGAAAGCCTTGGGCGGCCGGACAGAAGGTTGCGATGTGGTTGGGAAGGGCGCGGCGCACATCATCGAAAAATCGTGCGCGTTGAGGCAGGATATGGCGACCGTCGCGATATTCCAGCCAGTCTTTAGGGGCGTTTTTGGTGTGCACCACGTCCTGCAGGCACAGGACATCAGGTGCTGCATTGGTTAAAAACGGAATAAGGGCGGCATGTTCTTTGCCGCCCCATCCATTTAAACACATAACCTGCATAACATTCCCCGCTTTGGGGTGTCTATGAGGCTTTTGGTGCTTCGCTGTCTACCGTTTCTGCGTCGACAGGCTGTTTCCCATCTACACCTAGTGCGCCGTTGGTGACGCCAGCCAAGCCGTCTTCCAAGGATACCCCCAGTTCTTCGCCCAGCTTTTTCAGCGCGGGCATTTGAACGGCCATGCCAAGGATACTGTCCAGTGCTTGGTTTACGACAGGCTTGTCGCCACCCCCGCCGGAACCACCGCCCATCGATCCACCGGTTAAACCTTGGACCTGATGGATTTTGATGCTGTCGATTTTCTCAGCCGGTTTCACCATTTGTGCGACCACATCTGGCAAAGCTTCCAATCGGGCCAATGCGACCTTCATTTCAATGATCGCATCACTGATCGAGTTTTCGGCTTCGACGATCTTTTGACGACCTTCCGCTTCGGCAAGCAAGTCTGCTTTTTTCGCTTCGGCGCGAATGGTGATGGCGTCTGCGTCTGCCTGTGCCTCTTCCCGGCGTGCAGATGCGCGGTCGGTGGCGGCATCTTTTTCAGCCTCAGCTTCCAGTTTAATCTTGGTCGCAGCACGTTCCGCTTCGCGGGTGGCCTCGATAATCGCGATGGATTTGGTCCGTTCGGCTTCGGCCACGGCACGGGCGGTTTCAATCGCCTCGGACGCTTTCTTGGCTTCGGCACGGGCGGTGTCCGCAGATGCACGGGCGCGGGATTCTTCTTCGGATTTTTGCGCGATGATGATCTGGCGTTCTTGGTTCGCCACTTCGATTTCACGATCACGGGTAATCTCAGCCGCTTGGATCGCCTGTTCCCGACGCACACGCGCAGTTTGGGTTGTCCGCTGTGCATCTTCCTGACGTTCAGCGATTTCAGCTTGTTGCGCTGCCTTCAGGGTTTCAATCTGCTGGATTTGCGCAATTTCAGCTTCTTGTTCGTCTTTGCTGATTTTGTACTTTTCCCGTTCCGCTTCCATCGCGGCACGACGGACTGACACATCTGCATCCGCATCAATCTGCGCACGTTCCTTTTTCGAGGTGGCAATAACCTCGGCCAATTTACGCATACCAACGGCGTTAAAGGCGTTGTTTTCATCAAGTGCTTCGAACGGTGTTTGGTCCAGCGCGGTCAGCGAAACCGATTCCAGTTCCAGACCGTTTTTCAACAGATCTTCGGACACCGCGTTCTGTACTTCCTGTACAAATTCCGCACGGTTTTCATGCAATTCGTCCATGGACATACGCGCCGCAACGGATCGCAGGCCATCGACCAGTTTACCTTCAATCATCTCACGCAATTGATCGACATAGAATGTACGATCGCCCAGCGTTTGGGCCGCGCGGGAAATGCCTTCGGATGTGGCGTTAACGGATACATAGAACTCTACGCCCACATCAACACGCATCCGGTCGCGGGTGATCAATGCACCTTCGTGGTTACGGGACACTTCTAACCGCAGGGTTTTCATGTTCACCGGGCGCACTTCGTGCAGCAGTGGAATAACCAATGTGCCGCCATCCATGATGACGGACTTACCGCCAAGGCCGGTCTTAACCAGCGCCACTTCGCGGGTGGTCCGGCGGTAAAGGCGGCTCATCACCAAGCCAACCAATACAAGTAATGCGATAAATGCGGCTACAATAATGCCGATTGCTTCTAATCCCATGAAATCCTCCATTCTGGGTTAATTTTCTTTTGATTGTAAAAGGGCGTGTTAGCCCACAGGAAGCAAGCGCATTTGTTTGGTGCGTATGTTCCTGAGTAATATGACGTCGGTTCCTTGCGAAATTTCGTCGTCATCTTTTGCAGGTTCTGCCCGCAAGTAATGGTTGTTGCCAAAGCGATCCGTGATCCGCACTTCGGCGGGGTGGCCGCGACGGGCGGTGCCTTGGGTCACAGTACCACGGTATCCACCGAAACGGTTGGTCGACATGGCACTGGTTTCTGATTTGGGCAGAACTGCCGAGAAGCCAGCTGCGAATGTTTTGGCGAACCAGATCGCCGCGACGATCGCAGGCAAAGCCACAACGGTCCAAGGCAACACGAACAGATTGCTGGCCACAGATTGGATTACGATTCCTGTCGCACCAAAGCCCAACAGGACAGCGCCCAACCAGATCATAAACGGCACTTTGCCTAAGCCAAGCCAAGCGAGTGCGCCTGGGTCCGTCTCTAGCGCATCAGCGGCATCGGCGCCTTCGGCCATATCGGGTATGTCGTAATCGGCGGCGTCCGGCAGGTCGATATCAATGCCGATATCTGCCAAATCACCCATATCCGGCACGTCCACATCCAGATCAATATCACCAGCATCCCCGACCAGTGACAGGCCGATCAACATAAACAGCACTTCCAATGCGACCAGCGCAAACAGGAGGGCAAGGGCCAGTGTAAAGGGCGCAAACTCCGGAGATAAAAGTGTGTCTAGCATGTAGTTATCGTTCCCTCTCGATACGGTATACATAGGTATACACATGAACGTTATCAAGATGTGAGCCTGAATTACCTGCGATTGATGCACCTAAAAGTTGTGAGAGCACAACGAAAAAGGCGCACCCGAAGGTACGCCTTTCGCAATCAGATTTGACCAAAAATTATTCAGGCAGTTTTGCCATCCGCAAGTAGGGCAGTTTCGTTTCAATCGCCCCATATTTCGCGATTGCATCTGCGTCGGACACCGCCACTGGGACAACAATATCCTGACCTAAGGCCCAGTTCGCTGGCGTTGCAACACCTTCGCGTGCCGAAGTTTGCAAAGCATCCAACGCCCGCAAAATCTCTGCGAAGTTCCGGCCTACGGTCATCGGGTATGTCATCGACAGTTTCAGCTTTTTATCCGGCCCAACAATGAACACGGACCGCACTGTCGCACTGTCTGCAGGGGTGCGGCCATCTGGTAAGATCGCCTCGGCTGGCAACATGTCGAACGCCTTGGCCATCGCCAGACCATCGTCCGCTACAATCGCAAATTCCGGCTTGGCCCCGCCGACGGATTCAATATCTGCTTTCCACTTTACGTGATCCTCCACACCATCGACGGACACACCCAACACTTTGGTATCACGTGCCACCCACTCACCCGCCAGCTGCGCCACTGCACTGAATTCAGTTGTGCAAACAGGGGTAAAATCCTTTGGATGCGAAAAGATCACGGCCCAGCTGTCGCCCACCCAATCATGCAGGGAAATATCACCATGATCGGTGGTGACTGTCAGATCAGGGATCGTGTCATTGATGCGAAGTGCCATTGGTAACCTCTTTGTTATCTCTGCCACTGATTTAGGAGGTTTTCCTAATGATCCATAGGGTTCAAACACAAAAAGGGATAAATATTCCAAAGAAACCTATACGTGCGAACGTTTGGACCGATGACAAAACCCAATCGGAACGCAATTCTATTCTGCAACGATCATGTCCGGATAGTCTTCATCCGATGGCGCCATGCCGTCGTTCACCGCCTTCAGATCTGGTAATGCAATAGGCAAAATCAGGGAAAACACCGTCCCAACCCCGGGACGACTGTCCAACAGCAGGCATCCTTTGGATTGTTCTGCAAATCCCTTTGCCATCGACAGACCCAGCCCCGACCCATCCCCAAATGGTTTGGTCGTAAAGAAGGGATCAAATACCTGCGATTGCAGATGGTTTGGAATGCCATGTCCGGTATCGCTGATCATCACCTGCACATAATCCCCCACGGGCAACCCGTCGCCCAGCGCCAGCTTGCTGCCAAAGCTGACATTGATCGCTTTGGCCGTAATCCGCAGGCGCCCCCCATCAGGCATGGCATCGGCCGCATTCAACGTCAGGTTCAAAAGCGCAGATTCAAACTGCCCACGATCCGCTTGCACATCTGGCAAACGGCGCGGAATATCAGATTTGAAATCAATCGTATCCGGCACAATGCGCTGCGCCATTTGCCAGAATCCACCGACAAACCGATCCAGATCAATGGCTTCGGGCAGCAAGGTTGATTGCCGCGAAAAGGCCAGAAGTTGCGCCGTCAACGTCGATGCCCTGTGTGCTGCGATGTAGGAATCCTGCGCCAAACGATCCTTTTCCTCTTTGGTGCTAGCCTCACTGTGCAAATCCAGATTTCCCATCACCACGGTCAGAATGTTATTAAAATCATGGGCCACCCCACGGGTCAGCTGGCCAATGGCTTGCATTTTCTGCGCATCCGCACTGCGCTGTGTGGCTGCGCGCAAATTAGCACGCAGTCGAAACACACTCAGCATTGCATTCATGTAATAAAAGACCATTGCCGCAAACATAACGGTCAGAATTGTCCGTTCCCCCGCACCTTCCAAGGCAAGGACCAATGTTACGCAAACATAGATCAGAAACAGACAATTTGCCGCCGCGTCCCCCAAGGCGTACAGGGGCATCCGGGCGCGGTGGGCCACTGAATGCAAAATTCCCCCCGCAGACAGGCCCAAGGCAGCGACACGAAACAGGATATCGCCTGTATACCACAGTCCAACAGGCAAGCTGACGAACACCAAAGCAATCCCAAAATTCAACCACGCCAAGCGCTTTAACGCACCCCGCTGTGGTCGGGCTTTAGCGCTGAGGGTGAAAGAATGCTGCACGTACAACAGGCACCCATAAAAGAAGAACCAAACCAGTGGTTGCCAGACCTGAAATGCAAAAAAACCAATCAGAACAGATGTGCCAATGGTACCAAGCCGTATCCGCAATTCGGTACTGGCCAAAGTTTCCATGGCGGCCAAGGCTTCGTATTGACTGCGAAAATCATCGGTTGAAAGTATCTTCATGCGCCGGGTCCTGTACAACAGTCCAATAATCCGACTACAATCTTAAGAATGTGTTAACAACTAATTTATACATTCATAAGTTGTGTTAAATTTCTCAGAAAGATGCGCGCGCACGATACCGCATCATCTGGCCGCCATCCGGATGGTGCAATCGCAGCTCCTCAGAATGCAGCATCATACGGGGATAACCCAACGCAGCACCGGTTGCATAAAACGGGTCCCCCAAGATTGGATGGCCTAGCGACAACATATGCACCCGCAATTGATGCGACCGCCCTGTTTTGGGCAGCAACCGCACCCGCGTTTCCCCGCCGCCGCGCTTTAAAACCTTCCAATCTGTATGGGCCGATTTCCCGCGGTCATGGCACACCATCTGGCGGGGTCGGTTTTCCCAATCCACAATTAACGGCAGATCAACAGTGCCGGAATTCCCTTCGATCTCACCTGAAACACGGGCCAAATAAGTCTTCTTTGTCTTTCGTTTTTCAAACTGTAACCCGATGTGCCGCTGCGCATGGGGCGTCAGGGCAAACACCATCACACCCGATGTGTCGCAATCCAAACGATGCACGACCAAAGCCGTCGGAAAAACCGCCTGCACACGTGCAATCAAACAATCAGAAAGATGATCCCCCCGTCCAGGTACACTCAACAAGCCCGCAGGTTTGTCCACCACCAAAATCTCATGGTCATCGTGAATAATCTCAAGCGGATCGGTCGGAGGATTATAATCAAACATCCCGTACCCCTACCCCATCTTCTCTTTGACAGAAATACCTCGGGGTGGGATTTGAAGGGAGGGGCAGCGCCACTCCCTTCATGCCGCGCACAGCGCAAAATAGATACTGCCGCCCGAAGGGCGACATTTAGCCTCAGACCTTCACACGTTCAGATTTCGGATCGTAGAACGGCTTGGACGACACTTCTGCCGCAAACCGCGTACCGGCAACATCAATCTCAAAAGAAGATGCCAGAACATCTGCCAGTTTTTCGCCCTTGCACGGCACATATCCCATGCCCATCGCAGCACCCAAATGGTGGCCGTAGGTTCCAGATGACAGATATCCGACAACATCCCCGTTCCGCAGGATCGGTTCGTTGTGGTACAATAACGGCTCTGCGTCCTTTAGTTTGAACTGCAGCAACCGCTGCTCCAACCCTTCGTCCTTTTTACGCAACACAGCATCGCGGCCGATAAAGTTCGGTTTGTCCGTCTTCACTGCAAACCCCAGACCTGCCTCGACCACGTGATCCTCGGACGTGATGTCATGACCAAAGTGGCGGAACCCTTTTTCCATCCGGCAGCTGTCCATCATGTGCATCCCGCACAGTTTCATGTCCAACGATTTGCCTGCCTCAAACAGCGTTTCAAACGCGTGGCCTGCCATGTCGGAGGAAACATAAACCTCCCAACCCAACTCACCCACGTAGGTCACGCGGTGCACCCGGGCCATGCCCATACCCAGTTCAATCTCTTGCGCTGTGCCGAACGGGTTCACGTCATTGCTAAAATCATTGGGCGACACCATTTCCAGCAACTTGCGGGAATTCGGGCCCATCACGGCCAAGACACCTTCGCCCGCCGTCACGTCTGTGATGACCACGTTAAAGGTGCCCTTATGACGCATCATCCACGCCTGATCCGCCAGTCGCGTCGCCGCAGGCGTGACGACAACATAAGCCGTCTCACTCAACCGCGTCACGGTCACGTCGGATTCAATCCCACCGCGTTGGTTCAAGAACTGAGTATACACGATCTTGCCAGTCTCAACATCATACTGACCACCACCGATATAGTTCAGGTAGGCCGTTGCATCCGGTCCCTCGATCCGAACTTTCCCGAATGACGACATGTCATACATGCCCACGTTCGTGCGCACTGCGTTGTGTTCGGCAGCGACATTGTCGAAGAAGTTCTGACGCTTCCACGAATATTCATATTCCGCTTTCTGCCCCGGATTCGCGATCCAGTTCGCCCGTTCCCAACCCGCGATTTCGCCCATCACGCCGCCGTTTTCCAGCATATGATGATGGAACGGAGTCCGCCGGACCCCACGCGCAGTTGCCTTTTGCAGATAGGGATAATGGTCCGCATACAGCAGGCCCAAAGTTTCCTTGGACCGTTCAAACAAATACGTCTTGTTGCCTTGGAACGGCTGCATCCGGCTGATGTCTACATCGCCCAGATCGAATGGCTTTTCACCGCTGTCCATCCATTCCGCCAGCGCCATACCAGCGCCGCCCGCAGACTGAATCCCGATGGAATTAAAGCCTGCTGCGACCCAAACATTGTCCATCTCTGGCGCTTGGCCAAGGTGGTAGGCGTCGTCCGGCGTGAAAGACTCAGGCCCGTTAAAGAACGTGTGAATGCCAGCCTCTGCCAGCATCGGCATCCGTTCAACCGCGTTTTCCAAAATCGGTTCAAAGTGATCAAAATCTTCAGGCAACTGGTCGAATTCAAAATCCTTCGGGATGCCGTTCATCGCCCAAGGTTTCGCATTCGGTTCAAACGCACCCAGCAACATCTTACCCGCATCTTCTTTGTAATACGCACATTCGTCCGGCACCCGCAAAACAGGCTGCTGGGTCAGACCTTTGATCGCTTCGGTCACAATGTAGAAATGTTCGCACGCATGCAGTGGCACGTTCACGTTCAGCATTTTGCCGACCTCGTGCCCCCACATGCCGCCACAGTTCACAACCATGTCGGCCTCGATGCTGCCCTTTTCACCGTCCTCATTTTCCCAATGCACGGCTTTGATCCGGCGGCCGTCACGGTCCACGCCCACGGCCTTGGTCCGTTCAATGACCTTCGCCCCGTTCTGACGCGCGCCTTTGGCCAGCGCATGTGCAATGTTCGCAGGATCACCCTGCCCGTCCAATGGCAGCCAAACACCAGCGGTCACACCTTCGATGTTCAAATGCTCGTACCGCTGCTTCACTTCGGTGGGGGAAATCTCCTCAACCTCAACCCCGAAGGCACGGGCCATTGCGGCCTGACGGTAGATTTCTTCTTTGCGTTCTTCGCTTAGCGCTACGGTGATCGATCCGCAGCGTTTGAACCCTGTCGCAACGCCCGTCTCGGCCTCAAGGTCACCGTACAGTTCTTGGCTATACTTCGCCAGTTTCGTCATGTTCGCCGTCGCCCGCAACTGCGCAATCAGCCCCGCCGCATGCCATGTAGTACCAGACGTCAGCTGTTTGCGTTCCAACAGAACGATGTCTTTCCAGCCCTTCTTGGCCAGATGATAGGCAACTGAACACCCGATGACACCACCACCAATGATGACCACACGCGCTTTAGATGGAACAGACATTATAAAACTCCAGATATTAAGCCGCGTTCAGCGGGACAAGATGTTCAAATCGATGGCGGTAGATCAAGTTCAACCGAGTGCTATCAGACCATAAAACCATCCAAGGGACTGAAATCGGGAACGACAGAAAAAGCATCGTCCAAGCCGGAATCCAGCCACCCGGCGATCGCGCCAGCAAGGACCAGATTGTAAAAACACACCAAGAAATCAAAGGCAGGGTCGCGATGATCAAAGCAGGGATCATCCAAGTGGCATAACCCAGAATGCCCAAATAAATACTGGCAACAGCAACTGGCAACGCAATCCCCAGAACAAGGATTGGATGCCACCTGAAACAACGATGCGCCCTCGCAAATTTTGCACCTGTGTACACCCACTGCCATTCACGGATCGGGTGCCCACCCATCGCTTTGCGATCAACTCGCGCGTGACCAACCGCGGTTCCATGGCGCACAGCAATGACAATCGCTGCGAACCAAAGACAAAGAATGATCAGAATGCCACTGAGGGTTTGCGTCACAACCGCAAGCAAAGCACCCGATAGGGTCAGCCAACCGAAAAAGCTGACGATCAGTCCCAAATACCGCGTTGGCAAGTTAAAGACGTAAGTGACCCAAAGAACACCCACGACAACCGATCCAATAAAGTTAGTCGTGACACCCAAAGTGGCGCCCCCAACCAAGGGCAAGCCAAACAAGGCACGTTCCCATGCGGCGGGCTTAACATTGGGATGAACCAAACCCCTCACGGATACATCTCCGCATATTTCGCGCGATACAGGGCGATCATTTCTTCTTCGGTGACACCATCATCATAGGGCGGCGTGGTCAGCGGTTTCACCTGTTCCACATTGATCTTCACAATCCCGCTGATCCGCTGCGCCAGATCACCCCAGATTGAAGTGAAGGTCGGGATCAACGCATCAAATTCAGTACTGCCCTGACGCACATATTCCGCCGCCCCGCGCACACGGCATCCCTTGCGAATGTATGGATCAACGAACGAAACTTCGGCGCTTGGACTGTGGCTAAGATTTTGAACCGTCCCCGGCGACCGGATGTTGCCGAACGCAATGGTCCTGGCATCCAGCACAACAAACGTGCCTTTGGGGCTGACCGCAGGCCAACCACCGGGTGTGACAGTCGCCACATGACCCAACCTGACACGTTCGATGGTCTGGGTCATTGCATCAGTCAGCATCTGCAAAATGCTCCGCCAGCATACGAATGTGATCCGGTCCCACTTCACAACAACCGCCAATGACGTCAGCACCAGATGCCGCCCAAACCTTGGCAAATTCCAGATATTCCGCAGGCCCCAGATCCTTACGTGCAGACAGCATATCCACCGTCACGCCGATCTTGTTGAACCCGGCATCAATGGACGTGAACCCGTTCGCATACGCCCCAACCTGCCAGCCATGACCCACCAACGTTGGCAGACCAGCCGACACTGCTTCAGGTTTGGAACAATTGATCGAAACAACTTGCGGCGCAAATTCTTCCAGCACTGGAAGGATATCAACCAACGCCTCACCGGACCGCAGCTTGGTGCCGTCTGTATCGTCCACTGACAGCGAAACCCAAACAGGCTTGCCAGTAATCGACGCCCCCATCAAACCACCCTTGGCTTGATCAATCGACGCCATTGTTTCCAGTATATGCAAATCCACATAAGGCGCATGAAGTTGCGCCAACATGGCATAGATTTCAGCAGCGCGTGCAGCAGGGGGCGCCAAATCCGGTTGATACGAAAATCCAAGCGGCCCCAAAGACCCTGCCACACGTCCCGCCCCATGTGCATCACGTGCATCAACGCACAGCTGACACGCAACCTGCGCCAACCGCTCCAACGCATCGCCAATGTTATGGCTTTCCAACCGATCCGGCAGCACAGAATACGTATCCGTCGTCACAACATCCGCGCCTGCCGCGAAATAATCATCATGCACCGCACGCACCAATTCGGGCGCATCCAGCAAGGCTTGTGTCGACCACAACCCCGTCGCACGTCCGCTGCGCTTCACCAGTTCTTGCCCAAGTCCGCCGTCTAGAATGATCATATCGTCTTCATTTTGCTAAAATAACCTCCGCCGGAGGCATCCGTCTTATCAACCTCCGCTTGGCACCCCAGCAAAGCACCGCTATTCCAATACCATGCGATACCTGTTTCCCCACGCGGCCCATGGCCAACGCATCGGTCTTCTGGGCGGGTCTTTTGATCCGGCCCACGGGGGGCATGTGGCCATCACAAAAGCTGCGTTGAAGCGGTTCGGACTGGATCAAGTTTGGTGGCTGGTCACACCGGGCAATCCGTTGAAATCCCATGGCCCTGCGCCGCTTGCAAATCGTGTGGCGTGGGCGCGTACGGTGATGGATCATCCCCGCGTTCAGATCACGGATATCGAGGCGTATTTGAGCACAACCTATACGGCGGACACTCTGCAAAATCTGATCCACCTTTACCCCCGTGTGCAGTTCACGTGGATCATGGGGGCCGATAATCTGGCATCGTTTCATCACTGGCAGGATTGGCAGGGGATCATGGACACTGTGCGGGTCGGTGTTCTGGCCCGTCCGGGTGACCGCGTTGCCGCACGTCTGTCAAAGGCAGCTGATGTATATCGCAATGCCCGTGTGCCGTCCCACGCCTTGGCCGATGCCAAAGCCCCCGCATGGAGCTTTGAGAATTTCCCTATGCGCGACGAAAGCAGCACCGCCATCCGTGCAGGCGGCGACTGGCCATCCTAGCGTTTCAGAACAAACGTCGCAAAGCCCGATCCTGCGATCACAAACAACCCAAGTAACGCCAACCCGTTTGGCAGCGTGCTGAACACGAGCCATCCCAGCACCAGCGCTGCGATCAGCTGGAAATACACCAGTGGGGCCAGACGTGTTGCAGGGGCCAGTGAGTAGGCCATAATCAGCAACAGGTTTCCTGTCATCGAAAATAGTCCGGACATCAGGACTTGGGCTGTGATGGCAGGGTTGAAATCGGGAACACTGCCCAGCCCGAATGGAAGCAGCAAAACCATCGCAATCGCCATCTGTGAAAAGACCAGGGGAAACGGTTTATACTTCGGGGCAACCACGCGCGACAATGTCAGGAAAAGGCCATAGCACACGCCTGCCAACAGGGCGAAGCCCGTGCCTGCGCTGAAATTCAGGCCCGGCTGTGCCACCAGTAGGACGCCGCCAAACCCCATCACCACCAGCGCCGTGCGGGTCGGGGTGACGGGTTCTTTTAGGAATATTGCTGCTGTGACAAAGCTGACGATGGGGGCAAAGAATAGCCCGCCGAACGCTGTGGCCAGATCAACGGTTTGCAATGCAATGGTGATGAATGAAATCCCGCACCCGATCAGGGCGCCGCGCACCCAGACCCATGGATCGCGAAAAATGCTCCACCCGCCGCTCAGCATGAAGGGCAGGATGCAGATAGCACCGACCAGAAAGCGGGACCAGCTGACGAACAGTGGCTGGACACCTAATTCAGTGGTCAGGATTTTGCTGGCAGCATCCCCTGCGGGAATGAACGACATGCCGATCAGCATCAAAAGAATAGCGCGAGTCATACACCATCGTTAGCAACCCCCTTTGTAGATCACCAGTGATCACCGAATTGTTTCCACCTTTTTGGTTGTTTGGTGGGGGCAGGCATGGCTAACCTGATGACATGACATCGAACCTATCCCGCCGCTTGTTTCTTGGGTCGACTCTCGCGGGGTTTGCTGCCCCTGCGCTTGGCTTTGCGCCGCCCACATCATTGCGACCACTGGCACGCGAAGATGTGATCCTGAACGCACCACCACAGTTGGATGGGGCGGGGATCGTAAAGCAAGCAGGGCTGAATGGTCGTGTGGCCTTTGCGATTGCAGATGTGGATTCGCCGGAACTGCTGGACGTCGGACATGGCGATCAGATGATGGCACCGGCAAGTGTGACCAAAGCGATGACGGCGGCCTATGCACTGGACCAGTTGGGACCGGATCATCATTTCCCAACATGGCTGCGGGGGACAGGCAGTGTCGTGGACGGTGTGCTGCAAGGCGATCTGATCTTGCAAGGTAGCGGAGATCCGACATTGAACACCGATCGTTTGGGCACATTGGTCGAAGAATTACGGCGTCAGGGCATTTGGCGCGTGGCGGGTCGGTTTATTCTAGACCCCGGTGCCACACCGTTGCTGCGCCAGATTGATCCGTTGCAACCGCCGCAGGTGGCTTACAATCCGTCCGTCGCAGGGTTGAACCTGAATTTCAATCGCATCCGGTTCGACTGGACCCGCAATAATGGTGTCTATGACATGACAATGCGTGCATCAGGCAAACGCTACGATGCGGATGTTATGGTCAGCCGGATCATCCCAACCGATACCAACGGGCCGATATACCGCCATGAAATGGTCGACGGGGGCGAGGCATGGATGGTGTCGCGTGATGCTTTAGGCCGTGAAGGCGGGCGCTGGCTGCCGACGCGTATTCCGTTATTGCATACAGGCGAAGCATTCCGATCCATCGCGCGGACCTTGCAAATCAATGTTCCGGCGCCTGAGGTTGGATCATCACCGCAAGATGCAGTGGAAATTGCGCGCACCATAAGCGAACCTTTGACTGATATTGCGCGTGATATGTTGAAATTTTCTAATAATATGACCGCCGAAGCGCTTGGATTTGCGGCGTCAGGTGGTAATAGTTTAAGTGCGTCTGCGCTGATGTTGTCGAACTGGACCCATAGTCAGGGTATGAAATCTGACTTTGTCGATCATTCCGGTCTGGGTGAAAAAAGCCAAGTCAGTGCGGCAGGATTGGTTCGATTTATGATGACACAGTCGCCGGACAGTTTGCAACCCATTCTGAAAGACATGACCTTGAACAATAACGGACAACACCGTGCACCTGGTATGAAAATTTATGCAAAGACCGGATCGTTGAACTTTGTTAGCGCGTTGTCCGGGTACTTGGTCAAAGATGACAAACGGTATGCGTTTGGCATTTTGACAGACAATTTATCTGAGCGGGCCAAGATCAAACCTGAGGACCGTGAACACCCAGCAGGGGGGGGATATTGGGCCAAACGGTCGCGCAGTTTGCAATACAAACTGCTGCGTCATTGGGCATCGGGTTTTGCGTAGTCATGCGTTCCGCATGGCATGATATTTGCGTATCCCGTTCGGGATACGCGGGGGGCTAGGAGGGCGCTGCCCTTCCTCTGTCGCGTGCCGCGCCATTCACCACCCGAGGTATTTTTATCAAGAAGAAGGTGAGGCGCTGTTTGTGATTTTTGCGGATAGGTCAGGGTTCAGATCTGTGAAGTGGCGATAAAGGACTGCGAACAGGCCGAGTCAAACCCAAGAAAGTAAAAAGTCGAGGGCTGGACTGAGTACTGCCAATTCTGCAAGCATGGTTGGGGCGTAGTCTGACAGCATATATATCGGGCCAAGCACTGTTGTTGACAGAAGTTGGGTTAAGAATGCCAAACCTGCGTAGTTTTCAAAGATCAGATTGATACGACCTGTGAATGTTGCAAGGATGCCAAGAGCAAATGTCAGATATACGAGCAGTGCACCTGCCACTGCGAAAATAAGCGGGGCTAGGGTAAAGGCGAGATAGTTTATGCGATGCTGGCGTGGCGGAAGTTTAGTAAGCCTCATTTACGGCCGATTTTGCTTTCCTGCCCCGTACGCAAGCGTGAGATATTTTCGCGATGCCGCCAGATCACAAGTAGGGCGAGGGCGATGGTCAGCGCGATCATGTTTGGAACGCCGAGGAGTGCAGTCCAGATCGGGGTTAAGATTACTGTGACAATCGCGGCCAGCGATGAATAGCGGCTGACTGCAGCAATGATGAGCCATGCTGCCCCTGCGGCTAATCCAACAGTCCAGCAGACGGCAAACAGAAGGCCGAAGAACGTTGCAACGCCTTTGCCGCCTTTGAACTTCAGCCAGATCGGATAGCAGTGACCGAAGAACGCCATGAACCCAGCGAGTTGCGTGGCATCATCTGCGGCACACGCGCGGGCGATCAGAACGGCAATGCCTGCTTTGCCTGCGTCAAGGACCAGTGTCAGGAGCGCAGCCAGCTTCGAGCCGGTGCGTAGGACGTTTGTGGCACCAATGTTGCCGGATCCGATTTGGCGTAGATCGCCGAGGCCCATGGCACGTGCGATGACGATGCCAAAGGGGATCGAGCCGAGCAGATAGCCGAAGATGGCCCAGAGGATGAGAGCTGTGGGCGAGGAGATCAGGTCAGGTAGAATGGTCATAGACGAGATCTCCGTTCACGTAGGTTTGCAGAACGCGGCCTTCCATGCGGGTGCCGTCGAATGGGGTGTTCTTGCATTTTGAATTCAGCTTGAAACGGTCCAGCACAAAGGGCGCGTTCGGGTCGAACAGGATCAGGTCCGCAGGTGCGCCTTCGGCCAAAGTACCGCCGGGTAGGTTGAAGCGTTTGGCGGCGTTCGTTGACAATGCACGGAACAGGGTTGGCATGTCGACGATGCCGTTATGGACCAAGCGCAGGGCGGCAGGCAGCAGGGTTTCCAAGCCGACCGCGCCTGAGGCTGCTTCTTCAAATGGTAGACGTTTGGATTCCTCATCCTGGGGGGTGTGCATGGAACTGATGATGTCGATCAGGCCGGTTGCGATTGCGTCGCCCACTGCAATGCGGTCGTCTTCGGACCGTAGCGGGGGTTTGACTTTGAAGAATGTGCGATAGTCGGCAACGTCGAATTCGTTGAGTGCGATGTGGTGGATTGAAACTCCGGCGGTGACGTTTAGGCCTGCTTCCTTGGCGCGTTCCAATCGGCGCAGGGCGCGGGCAGTGGTGACTTGGTCGGCGTGGTAAGCGACGCCTGTCATTTCAACCATGGCTAGGTCTCGGTCCAATCCCATGCGTTCGGCCATGGGGGAAACGGCGGGAAGCCCGCGTAAGGTGGCGAATTTGCCAGATGTGACAGCCGCACCTTTAGACAATTCGGGGTCTTGCGGGTGGCCGATGACCACTGCGCCCAATTCGCGGGCATAGGTCAGGGCGCGGGACAGGACTTTGTTGTTGGTCACAACGTGGTCGCAGTCGGAAAACGCGACCGCCCCTACATCCATCAGGAACCCTATTTCGGCCATTTCCTTGCCTGCGCGGTCTTTGGTCAAAGCGGCAATGGGGTAGGTGTTTACGGCACAAGATGCCTGTGCGCGGCGGGTGGCGAATTCCAGTGTTTCTGGGCTATCGATTGCGGGCGTTGTGTCGGGGCGGGTGACGATTGTGGTTACGCCCCCTGCGGCGGCAGCCATGCCTGCGGATTTGAAGCTTTCCTTGTGGCGTTCGCCGGGTTCACAAATCTTGACACCGATATCGATGATACCGGGGGCGAGGCATTTGCCTTCGCAATCTATGACCTGTGCCGCGGGGCCAAGGCCCGTAATTCTGCCATCTTCGATGCGCAGACTGCCTGGTTCATCCGTGCCTGCCAAAGGGTCAATAATGCGGGCGTTTTCAAACAGGATTGAGGTCATGCGGCAATCCAGATCATCAACCAGACCAAAGCGGCGATAAAGATCAGCGCATACATGGCGATCTTGCCGGATGTGCGGGGGTCTTTGGGTTCTTGCATGTCAGTCCTCGGTTGTGCCGTTCTGTACGGATTTGATTGCAGCGTAAGCGGCTTGGGTGTCAGCCAAATGGGAAAAAGAGAAGTCGCCGCTTTCACCATTCCAGACCCCCATACTGGTGTGACTGCCCCGTAAGGCGGGCGTGACTTTGCCCAATGTGATCGATCCGCTTGTCCCGGATTTAGAGGTAATTCCCAGCGACGGGGTGATCGGCATTTCTTTCAAGACCCCTCGTTTGATGATCAACGCGCGTATGTTGGTGATAGCGTATTGCGTGTCTTTGCGTTTGTAAGCGCTGAAGAAAAAGCGTCCGAAAACCATATAGGCTCCGACGATCAGAAATGGCAGCCCGAATATTTTGAAAAAGAACGGTGCGCCCATATTCCAAACCGAAATGTTCCAGAATAACGCGAAACCGCCCCACGCCAAAGAAAAGGGAATAAGTACTATATCCTGCGGGCCGGTTACTAAAACGCTGGAATCAGGTTTACCCTGCCACAATAAGCGTTCACCTTTGGCAAGATATCGGGACAGATCAACGGGGATCATACCAACACCGATTTCGGTTGTTCCATCCGGTTGCGCATCAAAAGGTCCATGGTGGCCATGCGCACGGCGACGCCCATTTCGACCTGTTCCACAATCACGGAACGAGTGACATCGTCGGCAATATCACCGTCGATTTCGACACCACGGTTCATTGGACCGGGGTGCATGACAATTGCGTCAGGTTTTGCATGGGACAGTTTTTCGGCGTCCAGACCATAGCGGTGATAATACTCACGTTCCGACGGAATAAAGCCACCATCCATGCGTTCTTTTTGAAGGCGCAGCATCATCACGACGTCAACGTCTTTCAGCCCTTCGCGCATGTCGTGATAGACTTCGCAGCCCAATTCACCAACACCGGTAGGGATCAGCGTGGGGGGGCCAACAAGGCGAACGCGGTTTTCCATCTTACCAAGCAAGATCAAGTTCGAACGCGCCACGCGACTGTGTGCGATGTCACCGCAGATTGCGATGTTCAGGCGGTGCAAACGACCTTTGGCGCGGCGGATCGTCAACGCATCCAGCAGGGCCTGAGTCGGGTGTTCGTGGCGACCGTCACCTGCATTCAGCACAGCGCAGTTCACTTTCTGGGACAACAAGTCCACTGCACCCGAATGGGGGTGGCGCACGACCAGTATATCAGGGTGCATTGCGTTTAGGGTCAGGGCCGTATCGACCAGTGTTTCGCCCTTTTTCAGCGAAGACGCCTGCATGGCCATGTTCATTACATTTGCACCAAGGCGCTTGCCCGCAATCTCGAAACTCGCCTGGGTACGGGTCGAATTCTCAAAGAACATGTTGATCTGCGTCAGCCCCGCCAAACGATCCGAGTTCTTATTTTTAGACCGGTTCATGTCAGCATACTGATCGGCCAGATCAAGGATTTCGGTAATCTGCGCCGGGTGCAGGTGTTCGATCCCCAGAAGATGTTGCAGACCGTTTGACATCACTCACCCGTTTCGTTGCCTTGGGCTGGTATATCGGGACATGGGGCCCCGCTGCAATGGGATTTGTTGGTTTACGCAGTACGGGGTTCACCATAGGCTTACATTTATGGACTCACTCGACTGGCACACAGACCGCGCCACGCTGGAATGGCTGGTGGACCTTGGCGCGACCGAGGCGATTACCGATGCACCAATCAATAGATATGAATTGGAAGCGGCAAAGCCCAAGGTCAAAGCCAAGTCTGCTGTATTGCCCCCGAAGGACGAAAACCCGTTCCCGAAACTGGCACCTGTAAACGTCGATGCCGTGGCCGAAGCGGAATTGGCAGTTGCCAACTGCACGACCCTATCCATGTTGCGTGACGTAATGGTAGGGTTTCAGCATTGTGACCTGCGAAAGGGTGCGCGGAATTTGGTGTTCAGTGATGGTAACCCTGAGGCGGACCTGATGATCATCGGCGAAGCCCCAGGCAAGGATGAAGACATCAAAGGCACGCCCTTTGTCGGCAAAGCAGGGCAGCTGCTGACCAAGATGCTGGCCGCGATCAACATCGACCGCGAACAACACGTTTATATCACTAACATCCTACCGTGGAGACCCCCGCAAAACCGCGACCCAAAACCGGACGAAGTCGCGATGATGATGCCGTTTCTGCGTAAGCATGTGGAACTGACAGCCCCTAAGGTGTTGGTCTGCATGGGCAACCATTCGTGTCATGCCGTGATCGGGAAACGTGGGATTACCAAGATACGTGGGCAATGGGATCAGGGGCTGGGCTTGCCTGTATTGCCTATGTTGCATCCGGCATACTTGCTGCGACAACCGATTGCGAAAAGGGATACTTGGATGGACCTTTTGAAGCTACAAGCAAAGTTGAAAACCTTATGATTGATCCGGTCCTTTATCTGGCGTTCCTGCCTGTGGCACTGGCTTTGGTGATTACGCCCGGACCGGATATGTTGTTTGCCATGGCCCAAGGGTTGCGTGGCGGGCGGTCTGCGGCCCTTGCCGCCGCCGCTGGAATTTCGGGCGGGTCAATGGTGAATGCGACGTTGGCAGGACTGGGCCTTGGGGCAATTGTCGCGGCGGCCCCTTGGGTGTTTGGGGTCGTGCGCTGGGTTGGGGTTGCCTACCTGTTGTGGTTGGCTATCAAGACGTTGCGGACGCCGCTTGCCGGGGGCAACACGCGAACAGTTCGCCCTGCGACTGCGTTTCGGGACGGGTTGATTGTGAACATCTCGAATCCGTCTGTGATCTTGTTTATCTTGGCGTTGATCCCGCAGTTCATTGATCCAACGCGGGCCATTCTGCCACAGTTCCTGATCTACGGCGCGACGATTGCTGCGATGGGGTTTGTGTCGAAATCTTTCGTGGGCATGTCAGCCGGAACCATCGGCCCGTGGCTGTCCACCAACCCCCGTTTTGAACGCGGCCTACGTTATATCACTGCCAGCATGTTCGGCCTGATCGCCGCACGCGTGGCCCTGACAGGATTAAGGGCATGAGCATTGATACGACCCAAGATTTCCACCCCATTCGTATCACGGTGCTGACGGTATCTGACACCCGCACAGAAGCGAACGATAAATCCGGCAACACGCTGGTCGCGCGTATCGAAGGTGCTGGGCACACGGTCGTTACCCGAAAAATTCTGCCCGATGAACGCGCACTTATCGCCGATCAACTGCGCGAATGGTCGAATGATCCACAGATTGACGTTGTGATCTCGACCGGTGGCACGGGGCTAACAGGCCGCGATGTCACCGTCGAAGCCCACCGTGATGTGTACGAGAAAGAGATCGACGCATTCGGCACCGTTTTCACGATAGTATCTATGCAGAACATCGGTACATCCGCTGTGCAATCGCGTGCGACGGCTGGAGTAGCCAATGGCACTTACATGTTCGCACTGCCCGGATCACCAGGCGCATGCAAAGACGCATGGGACGAAATTCTGGTTAAACAACTGGATATTCGTCACCGTCCTTGCAATTTTGTCGAAATTCTTCCCCGACTTGATGAACATTTGCGACGGAAGTGATCGGGTAATCCGTATCACTACGTGATTTAGTTGAAACGGGGCCTATGTCCACATTCAACACTAGTTCACGAAGGATCACCCCATGCGCTTTCTACGCAAAAGCTTGAGCGGTTTGTTTTTATTTGGCTTAACCCTCGGCTTGTTCTTTTTCGCAGGCACGATGGTGTTTGACGCCATCCAAGGGCGCGATGGTGATGGGGATCGTCGCGGCGGCGGTGGCCGTGAACGTGTGTTTGCAGTGAATGTGGTTCCCTTTACCCCCGAAACCCAAACGCCCGTTCTGTCGGTATTCGGCGAAGTCGCCAGCATTCGGGTTCTGGATTTGCGCCCTGCCACCGGTGGCTCAGTCAAATCCTTGCACCCTGATTTCAAAAATGGCGGGCGCGTCATGGCGGGGGATTTGCTTGTGGAAATTGATGCAGCGGATGCCGAGACTGCGTTTGCCTTTGCCCTTGGGTTTGTCGTTATCTTTGCTCTGATCGTTAGTGGATCTGTCACAACCGCCAGCG